>JBBSDR010000190.1:0-8625 GCA_038240465.1 Gemmatales bacterium | reverse complement strand
CTCCAGGCCCGGCTTCTCCCAGGAGGACCCCTGAGGCGCATCGACTTGACTGGCCGGATCGGCCCAGACGCGGACTCGTGCCTGACCGTGGGTCGCTGCCGCCACGGCCACCAGAGGGACCGGCATCAGCCGCTGCAACGGCTCGTTGCCACTCTTCGTTCCCGGCACGGAGGCACCGTATTTCAGCAGCAAGCGTCCTGTCGTTGTCGGATCGCCGCGCACGGCAGCAAGGGGACAACGGATCAGCCGCTCGGTTCCCGGTCCCCGGCGAAGATCACCCGGCTCGTCGCCGGCGAGCAGGTCTTCCTCTTTCTTGCCGTCGATGACACGCCGCAGCCATTTCACCGCGGCAGGCACGCGCAACAGGACGCTGTCGGGCAAGCGTTTCGTCTCTTCAAAGACGAGCTTGAGGTTGTGTTCCACCTTGACGTCGTTGCCGGCCAGGGTCACATCGACGACGCTGTCGGAACTGAGGTCGGCGCGATAGGGTTTCCAGGCGACGGCCACCTGAGAGACGAACCGCTCGGCCCGCCAGACGAGCTTGTGCGGTTCCTGGCTGGCCAGTTCCAGGCCGGGGTTCACCGGCTGCGGCACGCGCAGATCGAGCGTCTCGCCCGGCACCGTGAAGACAATTTCATGTCGGCCGCGGTCTCGGGCGCTGGGCGGACGAGGACGGGGCAACTTGAAGACCGCCGACGCGGCCGGTGAGTCCACGGCCTGCGGGATGGCGCCGCCGCGCACGTCTGCCTCGGCCGCCAGCGCTTCCAGAGTCAGCTTGAAGGGCTTGAGCGCAACGGTGTCCAGATCGAGGCGCATCTGCCGGTGGCCAACGTCCTCCTTGAAACTGACCGTCGCCCCGGTGGCGCTGGGGCCTCGTTCGGGGTCCAGAAGCCACGGTGCGGGCCAGTCCAGGTCCATTCGCTCCACTTCGGCACGAAGCGGCGTCACGTCGAGGACGGATTTCAAGTGCCAGTCCGCCGGCCCCTTGGGTCCCAGGCTGAGCGAGTGCGTGATGCTGGTGTCGAGCAGCCCCTGGATGGAATCGACGTCCAGTTTGAACCAGGGATCGCGGTCGTCGGCCCGAACGGTGCTGGTCTGAGTCGAATAACGGAAGGCCGCGACGGCATTGGCGGGTGCGCGATCGTCGAGACTGCGCGGCGTCGTGGTGAAGGCTGTCCGGGCTGGCTGAAAAGGCTTGCACAGGACGCGACGATCGGCATCGGCCTCGACCGTGATATCGCCGCTCTGGGTGACTGCCCCAACAACGGCGAACGGGCCGACAGGGACTGGGCCGCTGCCTCGTGGCCGGCGAACGAGGACGCGGATCGTGAGCGGTTCGTTGGAGGGCGAGGCGAGAGCAATGGTGATCCGGCCATCGGGCAATTCACCGCCCGGGATGTCAGCGGACAGCCGCTTGCGATCGGCAGGATCGAGCAGGCGCACCTGGGCGCGTTCGGGCAGTTGGAGTTGCCAGTTGTTCGCGGCTCGTCCCAGGTCTTGCAGTGTCAGTTCCGCCTCGGTGACGGCCTGACCTTCTTCCTTGAGATTAACGGTAATGCGGCCGCGCGCCGTCAGCACGGGCTGAGGACCCGCCAGCGCCTGAGCCGCCTTCCACGACAGCTTGACCTTGTTCACCCGTCCGAGGGGTCCGGCAAGGCGATTGCCGGTCACCGTCAGGGTTTCGTCGAGCGGCCGATCGTTGACCTCGAGCGACTTGAGTCCGCCGGGCAGATCGATCTCGGCGAAGGTGACCGGCGTCATGGGCAGATCGACCTCGAAGCCCTGCACGGTCCCTCCGGGAAGTCCGGCACGGGCCGGCGGGCTGGGCAGCGACAGTTCTCGCAGCGGCACGAGCATTTCGACAACGGCCTCGTGCTTGCCCGCGTTTTCGACTTCGAGCAGCAAACCCTCGTTGCCCGCGCCGCCGTCCCAGACAGGCGGGACCTTGCCGTCGAGCGCGATGGCGGTGCGTTGCGCCCGGCTGCAACCGAGGGAGACGACGGCGCGGTCGCGATAGGTGACGAAGGAGAAGACCGCCTTCAACTCGACGACGGAACTCTTGACTTTGCCGGTGACGCGCCAGGTGGAGATGGGCGACGGCTGGCGCGCTTCGAGTTGCTTGTTGAGCCGATCGATCTCAGCGAGGAGAGCGGCGTAGCGTTCCGGGGCGAGGACATAGAAGCGCGGCAGCGCGCGCAGGGCGTCGGCGGCCTTGTCATAAAGGACGAGGATGGCGTCGGCGGGCAGTTTCATTTCCTCGCCGCGCGGCGCGGGTGGCGCGGTCTGGCCGGGAGCGAGGCTGGCCGAGAGGATCAGGATCCCGAACGAGGCGGCTCGAAGCGACAGGCTCACGATGGGTCCTTCCGGAGAAGGGGCGCACTCTGAAGAGACGATCGTCCAGTCCTATTATAAGTGATAGGACCGTCGTTCCCTCGCCAGATTTCCCGTCTTCGCCGGATTCCGCCACATGAGTGCTGTTCGCGTGTCCTGTAACGATTCTGCGCACGCCTTGCCGCTTGCGGCTTGGCGGGCTACCCGCCAAGCCGCAAGCGGCAATCTGTCCTCACTTGCAACCGCGACAGCCGCACCCGCCGTGTCCACAATGTTCATCGCCGTTGCGTTCCATCAGGTCGGTGTAGCTGAACGTGATGGGGATGCCCGGTTCATCGTCGGCAGCGCAGGCCCCGCAGCGATGCAAAAAGTAGGTATGCAGCTGAGGATGACAGCAGGGCCGGCCATTGCAGCAGGCGCACTTCACCGGCGGTTCCGGAGCGCGATAGCAGAGCCAATCGACGAATCTCCCCAGACAGTTGCGGCAGTGTCCGCCATGTGCGGCGATGTCGCCAGATGGAGCGACGCCGGGAGTGTGAGCGGCAGCAGGTTCGCCGGCTGGCTCGACGCCGGCAACAGGTCTCGGCATGGCGAGGGTGTCCGGCTTGTCGGCGGCCTGGCTCGCTCCAACCATCCAGAGTCCCACGCCGAGCATCAGTACGAGCGTCTTGCTCATCGCAAATCCCTTCCTGAGTCTCCCGCTGGCGGGAGGTCCATTCCCTCGACGCCGCACGATCGCGGCAGTTCCCACTGTACTCATCGGCTCGCGCGAGTCCGGATACCCGGATTGAAACGGATCGAGCGAAGGCAATGGCCCTGCGGGCGTCTGCAATCCTGGTAGAATCGTCCTGTCCGTCAAGGTCCCTCTGGCTTATCGGCGTTCTCTCATGCTGCGTTTCCGCGAATCCTGGCCCGGCTCGACTGACGAGGCGCCGACGCGCGACACGATCCGTCGTCTGGCGGAATATGTCCTCGCGCCACATCACTTCTACCTCGCGTCCGGCCTGTCGCTGGAGGGAGAACACGTTCTCGCTCGCGGGCAGCGCTGGGAACTGTTCCGCGGCCGGCTGCTCGATCCCGCTCATACGCGCCAGGAGCAGACCTTCGAGGAATGGAACGTTTTCTTGATCGAGGTCGGCATCCGTTCGCCGGAACCGTTGCTGTCGCTGAAGTTCGACGCCGTCGCGGGCCGGATGTACATGGTTCGGTCGCTTCTCTGTCACGTCTGGGAGGGTTACGACTCCGGCGGCGGCGTCATCCTGAGCCGCGAGGCGACGCGCTGGGTGCGCGAGCTGTCCGGCTCGATCGTCCTGACCGAGATGAGCAGCAGCGGCGATTTGCTCGACGAGTTGGCGTGCCAGGTCTATCACGCTGTCGTCGGAGCAAGCCGCTTGCCACTGACGTCGGTCGAGACGCCGTTGCCCGCCTTCACGCTCGGCCGGCTGGGGTACTTCCCGACGACGGCACAACAGCCTTCACGTTCCTGGCGCGAGTTGATCGAGGCGACAAGCCATGAGCCGCTGTCGAGCGGAGAGCGCGGCAAACGTCTTGAAACGCTGTTGCACGCGGTCGCCGTCGAAGAGATGCAGGAACTGGCGCAAGTCCTCGGCGCATCGAACGTCCTCGCCGACCTGGCGACGATGTTCAACGAGGTGTCGCTGTCACCGTGGACCGATCTGACCGGCAAGGCCCTCGCCCTGCTCGCCGCGAGCGAGCGACAGGGGTATATCGCGGGCGCGGATGCTGCTGATTTTCTGTCCGTGCGATTGCTCCAGACCGTGAGGCATCTGGCCGCGTATGACCTGATCACCTTTCACCATCGCGGGGCCAACTATCCCGATGCGCTGTTGCTCGACGCCTTCCTCAAGGACATGCTGCGGCGCATCGAGTCCGCGCCCGAACTGTTTCGCGGCGATGACGTCCGTTGTCGTCGGCGTCGGCGGGCGCTGCGTCAGGGGTGGTTGCAACGGCGTCTTCATGAGGGCTTGCCGGTGCCGGACGCGCCGACGTCGCCGGGCGAGAACCAACGCGTCTTGCCGACGCCTCACGTCCGAGTCCCCGACGAGCAGATCCTCAACTCACTCAAGCGCCGCCGTACCCTCCACGAGGGCGATCCTCTGCCCGAGCATCTGGGACCGCTCGGCGCAGAGGTGCTGAAGCAGAGTCTCGCGGAGTTAGCGGAGCCGGCCGAACTGCGCGAGCTGGGACTGGCTCTGTTTCTCGATCGTCCGCTGGGTGCGGGCAAGTCGCCGGGCGAACCGGATGGCACGGTCCTGCTGTCGCACCATGCCTTCAGCCGCGCGCTCGCTCGCCGCCGGCTGCGCTTGCTCGTGGAATCCGCCCCACTTGAGTCAGCCCTGGATTCGCTCGCAGTGCAGGGAGTTCCGCTGGCGCGGATCGGCGGCCAGCCGCGCCCGGGTGCCGTGTCGCTGGCCGATGCCCGTCAGGTGGCGGACGATTTCGTCGTGTTGCGGACGACGCAGGGGACGGTGGAAGAACTGTTCCGTCAGTACGATTTTGGCGAGGTCGACTCGCTCAAGCGCGAGCGCGGCTTACTGATCGTGCCAGGCGCGGCAGGGACGTTGACGATCTTCGATGAGCAGATGCGGCCGCGCGTGACGTTGACGCCGGACGCGACCCGGGGATACCAGACGCGCGCAGGCCGGGAGTTGCTGCGAGCGGGCCTGGTGCTATCGAACGGCGTCAGGGCGCGGCCCTGTTCACGGAGTCCGAACGATCGGGGCGAAACGGAGCCGGTCGGTATGGACACCGGAACGGCCGTTTGAGTAATCTTGGGCCAAGGAGAGGCCCCATGTCACGGATGACTCTGTGCGGCCTGACCGCCGTGGCGCTTGCGCTGCTGTCGGTCGGCGTCATGATCGCTCGCTATCACACGGTTGGCGACGAGGTCGAGACGCCTACCGGCCCCAACACCTGGAAAATCACCCTCACCGTTCACGGCCATGCCGAGGCCGGCGCGCGTGTCTGGACGGCCGCGCCCCTTGACTTCCGCCGCCAGCACGTCCTCCGCGAAGACCTGCGCAGCGCGCAACTCGAGGCCAGGCCGGCCGAGCCGACCAGGGACCCCAAACGCCGCAGTGCCGTCTGGGCGCTCAAGCCCGGCACCAAGCCGGGGCCGTTCAAACTGCGCTGCGACTTCTCCTGCGCCGTTGATCTGGCACGTCCCAATAGTTCGATGGCCCAGTTGGGACAGGCCGCCGCCTCGCCGCCGCCTCGGGGCCGCTATCTCGAAGTCGATCCGAAGACGGGACCCGAACACGACCGCCTCGTCGATCTCGCCTGCCGGCTGACCGAGGGCCACGAACGACTTGGCGCACAGGCGCGGGCGTTTTTCGATTATGTCAGCCAGGAGATTGCCAACGAGGCCAGCAGCGAAGGCGAGGTCGGCCCGGTGCAGTGTCTCGCCGAGGCGGCCGGCGACGCGGGAGCGAAGTCGCGCCTCCTTGTCACGCTGCTCCGGATCCGCAACATCCCGGCGCGCATCGTCACCGGCGTCACGCTCACCCGGGGGCCGCGCCAGACCTCCCATCGCTGGGTCGAGGCCTGGCTGCACGATCGCTGGCTGCCGATGTGCGCGTTCAACCATCATTACGCCCATTTGCCGCCCACCTATCTGGTCTTCACCCTCGGCGACCTGCCGCTAGTGCGCGGCAAACAGGTCCGCGATCTCGATTTCGGCTTCGTCGCCGAGCGCGTCCGCGAGGGAGACGCGGTCGAGGCGAAGATCACCTGGCCGCGCCGCTTCTTTCGGGCGGCGTCGCTCTACATGCTGCCTCCGGCCGAGCAACGCCTCGTTGAGTTTTTGCTGCTCATGCCCGTGGCGGCCCTGATCATCTGCGTCTTTCGCAACGTCATCGGCCTGATCACGTTTGGCACCTTCGCGCCGGCGCTTCTGGGACTGGCCTTTCGTGAGACGACCACCTTGCCGGGCATCATCGTCTTTCTGTTGATCCTGCTTTGCGGCTGGATCATGCGCCGCGTCCTCGACCGCTATCACCTCTTGCAGGTGCCGCGTATCGCCCTGATGCTCAGCCTCGTTGTGCTGCTCCTGGTGGTGGTGATCCTGATCGGCAACCGTTACGCGATGCCGGCCACGCGCTACATCTCGCTGTTTCCGATGGTCATCCTCACGGGCATGATCGAGCGCTTCTGGACGCTGGAGACCGAGGACGGCACGCTGGCGTCGTTCAAGACGCTGCTAATCACGCTTGGAGTGTCGGCGACGATCGCGCTGGTGCTGTCGATTCGGGTACTATCGCAGCATCTGTTCCGCTATCCGGAAACGCTCGGCCTGGTGATGGCGGCCCAGTTGCTGATTGGGCGTTACACTGGCTATCGGCTGATGGAACTGTTCCGCTTCCGCGACTTCGTGGTGCCACCACCGAGCAGCGAAATCAAGCTGGCCGGGTGAGGCGTATATCTCGCACTCGCTCCGCGCCTCGCCCCTCCCACGCTCCTCGTTCCCACGCTCTGCGTGGGAACGGCCTCTTCGACGCTCTGCGTCGTCTGAGGTGCAGAGGCGACTCTCTGCTTCTGAGGTGCAGAGGCGACACTCTGCTTGTGAGGTGCAGACGCGACGCAGAGCGTCGAAGAACACGTTCCCACGCAGAGCGTGGGAACGAGGAGGTCAGGATGTTCTGGTTGTTCCGTGCCGCTCGCCGGCTTCGCGAAATGGGCATTCTCGGCATGAATCGCCGCAATGCCGCCTGCATCCTCGATCACAATCCGCGTTCCAGATATCCACTGGTCGATGACAAGCTGCGGCTGCACGAGCTTTGCAAGGGCCTCGACGTTGCCTCGCCCGCCGTCTATGGCGTCGTCAAGATGCACTCCCAACTGCGTCTGTTGCCACTGTTGCTGAAGAACCGCGATGACTTCGTCATCAAGCCGAACCAGGGATCGGCCGGCCGCGGCGTGCTGGTAGTGATGGGACGCCGGGGCCAGGACTTCGTGCGCCACAACGGCGAGACGCTGACGCGCGATGCACTTCGGCAGCACGTCTCGGATATCCTCTCGGGCATGTATTCGCTTGGAGGCCGGCCCGACGAGGCAATGATCCAGCAGCGCGTCCAGCTGCATCCCGCTTTCGAGGCCATCGCGTTTCAGGGCATTCCCGATGTCCGCGTGGTCCTCTATCGCAACGAGCCGGCCATGGCGATGCTGCGGCTGCCGACGAAGGAATCGGGCGGACGGGCCAACCTGCATCAGGGCGGCATCGGCGCCGGCGTCGAACTGGCCACGGGCGAGACCCATCACGCCGTCCAGCGCAATCGCTTTGTCCGCGTGCATCCGGATACGGGCAACGAGGTGATCGGCTGGCGCGTGCCGCACTGGGACAGCGTGCTGTCCATGTCGCGCAAGGTGGCGCAGGCAGCCGGCCTGGGTTACATCGGCGTTGATATCGTCGTCGATCGCGATGCGGGACCGCTGCTACTGGAGGCGAACGCGCGCCCCGGCCTTGCCATCCAGATCGCCAACGGTCAGGGACTGGCGCCACGATTGGAAGCAATCGACGAACTGCTGTCTCATGGCCGTCCGCTGCCATCGGGTCGAACACGGCTAAAGAACCCGCCCATCCGTCGCGCCGCGTGAGGGCGAGCGGGGCCAGTCATGGCCCCGGCGTCAGCGCAGCAGGTCGCGTTCGATCAACTCGATGACCTCGCGAACGCGGAACGTGCGTTCGCCGAGGCTCAGTTCGCCGTTGCTCTCCAGCCAGCCGCGCACCTTCTTCTCGGCCGCGACCGCCGTGCTGTGATTGCGGCCGCCGAAGTGCTGGCCGATCTCGCTGTACGCCGACGCGGTGTGCTTGCGCGCCAGGTACATCGCCAGCATGCGCGGATGACTCACCGTCCAGGCACGCTGCTTCTGCTGCAACGATCCGGACGGCAGACGCAAGACCTTACACACGGCCAAGTCGATGTCGGCCAACTGCACCACGCGGACCGCATGACGCAACAAGTCCGATAACGCCTCGCGCGCCAGGTTCACGTCGATCGGCCGGCCCGTCACCCGGCTGAAGTGACGCAGGCTGTTCAGCGCTCCCTCCAACTCGCGGACGTTGCCGCGCAACTGCTGGGCGAGATAACGCAGCACGTCCTCGGCGATCAGCGTGTCCGGCGACTTACCCGACTTGGACCGGAGCAAGTTCAGCCGGGTGTCGGCGTCCGGCGGCGCCAGTCCCCAGACCGCGCCGCCAAGCAGACGATCGATCAACTCCGGAGCGAAGGCGTCGGCCAGGCGCGGGTGGCAATCGCTCGTCACCACCACCACTTT
>JBBSDR010000189.1:0-8631 GCA_038240465.1 Gemmatales bacterium | reverse complement strand
TTTTCCGGCAAGTTGGAAACTTGCCGCCACGAAGAGCGCCACCCTACTTTGAACCATGCCATGGAGACTCGCTCGTCTTGATTCGTCCGGCGAGGATTTGCTACAACCGCACCTCACCTCGATTCTCTTCCGAGGACGGGCGTTTCTCGCTTCCCGAAAAGGCTCCCTGGCACACCATGCGAATTCTGGTCAATGCGTTGCCGGTTCACGGTCCGCGCTCGGGGGTCGGCCATTACACGGCCGAACTGCTTCGCTGCCTGCACGCTCAGGCGCGGCCCGACGAGCAGATCCGTGCGCGCCCCGGTCCCTGGGCTGGCACACTCCGGCGATTGTTCCAGCGTGCCGCAGCGAGTAGCGGGGGAGTTGAGGCGGGCCACAAGGGCGGCTGGAAACGCCGTCTCGCGGGCATGCTCAAGCCGGTCGGTCGATCGCTCGTGCGCAACTACCTTCGGGCCGTCGCCTGGTCGGGGCGGTTCGACGTCTATCATGAGCCGAACTTCATTCCGGTCCCCTGCGGTGTGCCAACGCTGGCGACAATCCACGATTTATCGGTCCTGTTGCATCCGGAATGGCACCCGATCGATCGAGTGATCTGGTTCGAGAAACACTTTCCTTCGGTGACGAAACGCTGCGTCCATTTCTTCGCGATTTCCGAGTCGGCGCGTCAGGAGATCATCCGGACGCTGGGCATTCCGCCCGCGCGCATCACCTGCACCTACATGGGCGTGCGTCCGTGGTTGCGTCCGATGCAGCAAGAGGAAGTGACGCCGGTGCTGCGGCAGTTGGGCTTGCCGGAACGTTATCTGCTCCACGTCGGCACCATCGAGCCACGCAAGAACGTCCTGACGCTGCTCCGCGCCTACTGCGATCTGCCGGCGGCGTTGCGCGAACGCTATCCCCTCGTGCTGGCCGGCGGCTGGGGCTGGCGAGCCGAAGCCGTCGCCGCCTTCTTTCACGACGAGGCCCGGCACAAGAACGTCCGCCGTCTGGGTTACGTTCCCGAAGAGGCATTGGGCGCTGTCTACAACGGAGCGCGAGCGTTGGCCTTTCCGTCGCTGTATGAGGGTTTTGGCCTGCCTCCGGTCGAGATGCTGGCCTGTGGCGGGGCCGTGCTGGCCTCGACGGCCGATGCGGTCGCGGAAGTGGCCGGCGGACAGGCGCATCTGATCGAACCGCTCGATGTGGCAGGCTGGCGGCAGGCGTTGCAGCGTGTGATTGAAGAGGACGGCTGGCACGCACAACTGTGTCAGGGAGCAGTCGAGCATGCCCGGCCTTTCACCTGGGACGCCTGCGCCGCAGCCACTTTTGGCGTGTATCGCGCCGTCGCGGAACCTCGCTTGCTGCCATTCAGCGGCGAACCACCGGCCGGGCAGCGAGACGTGGGCTGAATTGCCGCTTGCGGAGTCTCCTTGATGCGCGTCCTCCTTCATCTGCAATCGACGCTCGGGAACCAGACCGGCATCGGCCATCACACCTTGCAGCTATACCGCTGTCTGAACCAGCAAGCGTCTGGCGAGATCTTCGGTTCGCCGCCGAGTCTTCTGCGGCAGTTACACCGGTGCCTGCACGACAGTTCGCGCTGGCCGGGGGCGCGTCAGGCCGCTTTCTTGCTGACGCGAGTTGCGATCAAGGGTTGCCACTGGCTGCGTCTGAAACAGGGACGATTCGACGTCTACCACGAGCCGAACTTCGCGCCCGTGGCCTGCGCCGCTCCGACCGTCTCGACGATTCACGATCTGTCGGTGCTGCTGCATCCGGAATGGCATCCGGCGGACCGCGTGGCCCGGTTCGAGCGCGACTTTCCCTTCATCGCGAAGCGCTGCGTCCACTTTTTCGCCGTTTCGGAGTCGGCGCGTCAGGAGATCATCCGGACGCTGGGCATTCCGCCTTCCCGCGTCAGCCGCACTTATAACGGCGTGCGTCCGTGGTTGCGTCCGATGCCGCAAGAGGAAGTGACGCCGGTGCTGCGCCAGTTGGGCTTGCCGGAACGTTATCTGCTGCACGTCGGCACCATCGAGCCACGCAAGAACGTCCTGACATTGCTGCGTGCCTACTGCGATCTGCCGGCAGCGCTGCGCGAACGCTATCCCCTCGTGCTGGCCGGCGGCTGGGGCTGGCGAGCTGAAGCCGTCGCCGCCTTCTTTCACGATGAGGCCCGGCACAAGAACGTCCGCCGTCTGGGCTATGTCCCCGAGGAAGCTCTCGGCGCTGTCTACAACGGAGCGCGAGCGTTGGCCTTTCCGTCGCTGTATGAGGGTTTTGGCCTGCCTCCGGTCGAGATGCTCGCCTGTGGCGGGGCCGTGCTGGCCTCGACGGCCGCTGCGGTCGCGGAAGTGGCCGGCGGACAGGCGCATCTGATCGAGCCGCTCGATGTGGCAGGCTGGCGGCAGGCGTTGCGGCGTGTGATTGAAGAGGACGGCTGGCACGCGCAACTGTGTCAGGGAGCGGTCGAGCATGCCCGGCCTTTCACCTGGGACGCCTGCGCCGCAGCCACGCTCGCCGTCTATCGTCATGTGGGGGCAGGACGATTCGATTGCGCGCCTACACAAGAGCCGCTTGCGGCTTAGCGCTCCTGGCCGCGCAGTCCGCGTAAACCCTGGGCCAGCGCTCGCTGATACAGCCAGATATCGCCGCTGTAGGCGATGCAGCGAAAGCCCTGGGCCAGTCGTTGCTTGCCCTCCTCGACCGAGGCGACAAGGACCGCCGCCGTCTTGCCGTGGCGGTTGACTGCCTCGATTGTCTTGCCGATCGCCTCATCGACGCGCGGATGCGACATCTGGCCGGGAATGCCGAGAAAGTTGGTCAGGTCGTACAATCCCACCCACAACACGTCGATCCCCGCCACGGCCGCGATGGCATCGACGTTGTCCAGGCCAACCGCGGTCTCGATCTGGGCGATCAGCAGCACCTCCGCGTTGGCGCTCCGAATTTTCTCCGCCACGTCGCCGCCGCTGTAGTCGTCGTGAGCCATGCCGAACGCCGCGCCACGTCGTCCCTCCGGCGGATATTTCGCGAATCGCACGATCTGCCGCGCTTGCTCAACATCGTCGACCATCGGCACCATCAAGCCCAGGGCGCCGGCGTCGAGACAGCGGGCGATCCAGTGATATTCCGTCGATGGTACGCGGACGATAGGAATGGTGCTGACGGTCTTCGAGTGAGCCAGCAGCTGGCGAATCGTTTCGATGCTCAGGGCCGTGTGTTCCATGTCAAAGACGAGGAACTCGGCACCGGCCTGGGCGGCGATTTGCGGCAAGCCGGTGCTGGCGAACTCGAAGACCATCGAGCCGAGTGCCACTGCGCCGCTCTTCAGGGTGTGCTTGACGCTATTGTTTTTCATGGCGCGGTTGCCGTTGTGTCGCGAATCGGTCGGGGTATAAGGCTGCTCGATTCGGCTCTCAGTTCAGATAGGAAGGAGAGGAGCGATGTCCACTCGCGTGAAGCTGGCGCTGGCCGGCTTGCTCGTGCTGTCTGGGCTGCAGTCGGCCTCGCAGGCCGATAAACCATCCGGAGACCGCCGCGACGATAAACTGAACAGGCTCATGGGAGAGTACGAGAGGGCCGTGTGACGGCGAGTTGCCCACTTCGCCCCGTATAGAGATCCTGACGCCTTGACATGAGTCCTTCCTCTCCTCAGTGAGTACGCGGATTTCGGCGCTTCGGGCAAGAGCGCGAATCCAGACAAGTTTGCCCGACCCGTAAAGCCGGTGCAGCCTTGACGACTGTAGCAATTCTTCCGCCAGGTAATGCCCCCCTTCTGGTCACATTCGTCCCCTCTGCTCTTGCTGACCCCTCACGTCGCGGTCTACCTTTCCTTACATCCTGATTCGACGGTCTCTCCTTCTCAGGACGATCGGCACAATCACTCCGCGCCCTTGGGCGACCCGTCCGGAGTGCGCGCCGGGAGAGACGACGAATCGGGGGTTCAGCATCGATCCGCAACCCGAGAGAGGAAAACATCATGAGTCGCCGGACGGGAAGAAGCCAATCGCGCAACCAACTCCGGGTCCCTCTGCAAGTCGAACGGCTGGAGGACCGCAACCTGCTCGACGCAAGCGGAACGACTGCCCTCGTCGCCCCCGCGGCATGGACCGCTGTCGTACCCAACGATCCGAACTTCAGCTCGCAGTACGCTTTCCATAACACCGGCCAGACCGGAGGCAAGGCCGGCGCCGACATCAGCGCCGAAGCCGCCTGGAACGTCTCCACCGGCAGCATGAAGACCGTCGTTGGCGTCATCGACACCGGCATCGATTACAATCACATCGATCTGTACCAGAACATCTGGATCAACCAGGGCGAGATTCCCTCCGCCATCCGCGCCCGCCTCATCGACACCGATGGCGACGGCCTGATCACCTTCCGCGATCTGAACGATTCGCGAAACATCGGTTCCGGCAAGATCATCGACGTCAACAAGGATGGCCGAATCGACGGCTCCGACCTGCTGGCGTCCGTCAGCCAGGGCGGCTGGGCCGATGGCATCGACAACGACCACGAAGGCCATGTCGATGACATCATCGGCTGGAACTTCGCCAACAACACCAATAACCCCTTCGACGACAACGGCCACGGAACGCACGTTTCCGGCATCATCGGCGCGATGGGCAACAACGGCACCGGCGTTGTCGGCGTCGATTGGAACGTGCAGCTGATGGGGCTGAAATTCCTCGACTCGAACGGCTTCGGCTCGGTCGCCGACGCCATCCCCGCGTTCGACTATGCCATCGCGCATGGGGCCTTCGCCACGAACAATAGCTGGGCCATGGGCAACGCCTACTGGCAGCCGCTCTACGACGCCATGAATCGCGCTCAGCAGGCCGGCATGGTCACCGTCGTCGCCGCGGGCAACGGTGACACCAACGGCAACGGCATCAACAACGACTCGACGCCGACCTATCCGTCGAGTTTCAACCTGTCCAGCATCATCGCCGTCGCCGCCTCCACGGCGAACGACACGCTGACGAGCTACTCCAACTACGGCGCCACAACGGTCGATCTGGCCGCTCCCGGCTCCGGCATTCTCAGCACCTATCCCAATAACCGTTACGAGACGCTGGGCGGCACCTCGATGGCGACCCCCTACGTCACGGGTGCGGTCGCCCTGGTTCACAGCATCCATCCGACCTGGACCGCGGCGCAGGTCATCCAGCAAATCGAGAGTTCGGTCGATAAGCTGCCGGCCCTCTCGGGCAAGACCGTCACCGGAGGCCGGCTCGACCTGGCCAAGGCGGTCGGCGCCTCCAGCAGCGACATCAGCGGCCCCCAGATCAGTTCCCTCACTCCCAATGGGCCGAGTAACGGACCGATCAGCAGCGTTCGCGTTACTTTCAACGAGGCCATCGATCCCTCGACGTTCGGCACCGATGACGTCGTTTCATTCACCGGTCCAAATGGGAGCATTCAGGCGACGGGTGTGCAAGCGGTGGCCGGCTCCGGCAACAAACAGTTCGACGTCAGCTTCGCCAAACAGTCCGCTCCCGGTAACTACAAGCTGATCCTGGGGCCGAACATCAAGGATACGGCCGGCAACAGCATGGATCAGAACCGGAACGGCGTCAACGGTGAGTCCACGGCCGATCGCTACACCGGCACGTTCGCCATCAGCAGCGTCAGTAGCTGGACGACCGGCGGCGTGCGTATCAACGAGGGGACGAAAACGATCGTCTCGCAGAATGTCAGTTCCGACATCACCATCGGCAGCATGAACGTGTTCGTGACGCTGACGTATCCGAACCTGTCGAACCTGACCATCCAGGTGAAGGGACCGGACGGCACCACGGTGACGCTGTTCGACCAGCACGGCGGAGCGAACCTGCAATCGACCGTCTTCGACGACTCCGCCTCGACGCCGATCGGCAATGGCAGCGCCCCCTACACCGGCTCATTCCGTCCGGAATCTGCCCTGTCGGTGTTCAACGGCAAGGATGCGCGCGGCACCTGGCAGCTCATCATCACGAATCGATCGGCCACGACCTGGGGCCGAGACAACCTGTTCACGCTCAACTTCCAGTCAGCGCCGGCCAGCGGCAGTTCGGCCTCCGTTGCCGAGTCAACCGGGGCCGCCGCAGTGACGGACGCTGCTCCCGCGCCGCTGACGAAAGTCCAGGCGGCGGACATCGGCGAAGTGGTCAACAGTCTCGTCATCGATGGCCGGCACCACCCGGAAGTGGTAACCAATGCTGTGCGGACGTTCGACGTGACACCGGCGCGCAAGCAGGAGTCCAGCGCGGGGGGCGAGGCGAATCGCCTGCGCGACATGGCCCTGTCGCAACTGGGACACACGAGCCGGGAGTCCGAGGCCGCGGACGTTACTCTCGATCGGCTGATGACGTTTTTCGAGAGCCTGAAGCGCTGATGCATTCCTGAGTGGCTGGAGGGGAGTCCGATGCCAGGCGAAAAGGAGAAGATGCTGGGGGGCGAGTTGTACGACCCGCTCGCCCCGGAACTGGTCCAGGCCCGCGACCGGGCGCGGGACCTGTGCCAGGACCTGAACGCCACCCGCGAGGGCGACCAGGAGGCCCGACGCCGCATCCTGAAGGAACTGTTCGGGGCGGGGGGCGAGAGCGTCTGGATGCAGCCGCCCTTCTTCTGCGACTATGGATCGAATATCTTCCTTGGGGAGCGCGTGTTCTTCAACTTCAACTGTGTGGTGCTGGACGTTTGCCGGGTGACGATCGGGGACTTCACCCTGTTCGGCCCGGCGGTGCAGATCTACACGGCGACTCATCCGATGAACGCCGCGCTGCGGCGAAAGCAGGAGTTCGCCAAACCCATCGAGATTGGCTCCGACGTGTGGGTCGGCGGCGGAGCGATCCTTTGTCCCGGAGTGAAGGTCGGCTCGCGGTCGGTCATTGGAGCGGGCAGCGTGGTCACCCGGGATATCCCCGAGGGAGTCCTCGCCGCCGGCAACCCCTGCCGCGTCATCCGGGAGATCGCGGAATAGGAGAAGGGATGCTCTGCCTGATCCTGCTGGACACTTCTTGCGGCACGCCGTTTGCGTGGGGATAAGACGGCCCACCCGCAAGAGGTTCCCATCATGGCGAGCATCCTTCTCGTTGACGACAACAATGCTCTGCGCACAGTGTTGCGCCGGTGCCTCGTGGAGGCCGGACACGAGGTCGTCGATGCCAGCGACGGAGAAGCGGGCAGCCGGCTCTACCACCAGCAGCCAACTGACCTTGTCATCTGCGATCTCTACATGCCCCATAAGGACGGCCTGGAGTTGATCCCCGAACTGAGGCGGGCAGGCGGGACCAGAATCATCGCCATCAGCGGCGAAGGATTGACTGGGTTCGGCTCACTTCTGCCCATCGCCCGCACTCTCGGCGCCGCCCTGGTCCTTCAGAAGCCATTTGATGGAGCGACCCTCCTGGCAGCCGTGGAGACAGTGCTGGCAGAGGAGCCGATGGGGGCGTGAAGTCCGGGGATGAATCCGGACACTTCAAGTTGTTGGCCAGGGCTGACCAGAGAGGACAGGGTCCAGACGCGGTTGTTCCGGCTCGTGTCAGTAGCAGGGAATTGATGCGGGGGCGGAAAAGCCTACGCACCGCTCCCCTCATTCAAAGCCGCGAAATGGAATTCGACATACTGCTCGATCTTTTTCAGATGCTTGTTGATTAGCACTTCCTCGACTGTGTCATCAGGATAGGCCTTGTTGAAGTTGTTCACCGTGCCGTATCGGGCGATGAGAGAGGCGTCGAAGAGGTTTGAAAAGTCCTGGTAGATGGCACGATGGTGCTTGTGGGTTTTTACATAGTCGAGCCGATCCTGATGCTTGGCGTGGTGGAGGGACTCGCACGCGGCCAGGCGTTCCACCAGATGCAGGGCTGTGTAAAACGCCACGACGACACGCCAGGCCGGTGGCGCGATGCCAATCGACTTCTCCAGGAACTCATAGCCTTCTTTGGCTTTTTGTTGATGTTCGGCAGAACGGGGCATTGATCTAGCCACCATAGACTTGAAGCGCGCGGTCGAGGCTGAAATAGCCGGCGAGTTCCTCGTTGTCACACTTCGGAATCTGGGAGAGATGCACCGACCAGTTTTTCTCGAACACATAAGCGAGGGCTACGAGTTGTTCGGCCAATTCAAAATCGTATTGCTCTCCGGCACCAACGACGTATACGGGCAGCACAGCGGACTCTGGGGGGACGACGTAGCAGGCGGAGATTGCCTGGGCGTGTTCCTTGCACCACGTCGCGAGAGGAATGATGAACCCGTCTGTGAAGCTGGAAACCCGCTCTTCTTGCCGGGTGACGTTGCGGCAAGCTTCGGTCGCTTTTTCGGCACTGATGAAGAAGATGTCCTGGTCCTTGGCCGTCACCATCACCTCTCCGTCTCGGAAGGTGAGTCGGACAGGTTTGGGGTGGGTTGTCGTGTTGGACATCGACGACCTCCGGGGGTGTTAGGTGGTTCTCGATCTTATCGATAGGGGCAGATTGACTCAGTGTCAACTGATCCTTTGCTAATCTACTACTATCAAGACCAATCCGCAAGCGGCCGGCGGCGGGCGAATGTGCTGTCCTGACCGATATTACCTCGGCAGAGAAGAAACGCACCCCATTCTTGTAGCCGAAGTCGCCAGACTTCGGGGAAGCAAGGCAGCCGAAGTCGCCAGACTTCGGGGAAGCA
>JBBSDR010000188.1:0-8648 GCA_038240465.1 Gemmatales bacterium | reverse complement strand
GCCGCGCCGGGGCGGGGGCGGGGTGGGGGCCCCCGCGCGGTTTGATGTGGGGGCGCGGCGCGGCGGCGGGGGGGGGGGGGGGGGGCCCCCCCCGGGCGTATTCGGGGGGCCGCCCCCCCAAAAAGGGACTTCCGGCGGTTCAAGACAGCAAGCGCCGCTGCTCGTCGTCGAGACGGGGAGGCTTCTTTTCCCATTCGCGGCGCACCTGGTTGAGTCCGTAGGCACATAACTCGAACTCCTCGCTGAGGCGGCGCAGGATGGGCGCCTCCTCGCTGAAGGGTTCTTCCTCGAAGGTGCTGGCGATGTAGTAGGAGCGCTTGCCCTGCTGGCAGAAATCGATGAAGTGATCGCGCGACATCACCGAGCGCAGTTTCTTCAGCGCTTCGGGATAGACGCCAGTCCAGAACAGAGTGAAATCGCCGATGTGGCGATGCACTTCGCGCCGGGTGCGCCCTTCCGGCGGCAGTTTCTCGGCCTCGATCACCATTTCGGTCACTTCGTCGAGCCGCCGCCCCTGCATGTCGCAGAGGCGGTAGATCGAGTCGAGATGAACGAAACGAGACAGCAGCACCGATAGATAATCGGTGAGCGAGGGATCGGCGACGCCGAGCGTTTGCAGGAAGGTATGTTCCGTCAGCCCTGCAAAGTGTCGGCGCAGGGGATGTTCTGGTGTGGGGGACCACATGATTGGACCTCTTCAATCACGTTCCGTCTGTCGCGCCGTCCCTGGCTGGACATTATCTGTCATTGTAGAATCTTGCCGGAATATGTCAAACCCGTCTTGCAACGGTTTCCATCGCGCTCGCCAGGCGATTGTGTACACCGCCCACTCTGCCGAGAGCCTCTCAGCGACGCGGGCGGGCCGGAAGGAGACGCCAACTAGCCCAGTGAATCACTCCGAACAACAGGATGACCCCGGCAACTGCGCCGAGGTTCTTGCGGCTCAGCCCCTCGTCGAGAAGGACCAGTGCGGCAGCTGTCACCAGCACGATTGCCAGCTGCAGCAGAAAGGCACGCAACCCGCCCCGGAGCAGAGCAGACGAAACCTGGACGAACTCGTTGGTGATGTAGCGAGCGTAGAGCCGGAGCGGACTCGTGCGTTCGGCCAGACGCAGATAGAGGACGCAGAAGCCGGCCGCTGTCGCGTCGCTGCCCGGTCCTTGAGAGAAGAACAACTCCGCCAGCGACCGCGCCAGCCACCACAGGCCGAACCACTCGAACCAGATGCTCGTCTGCATCAGCACGACCGGAGCGAGCAGAAAGAGATAGAGCAGGCGCTTGCCCCGGCTGTGAAGGATGCGCCGGGCGAGCCGCCAGTTGTGGCTGATGGCGTAGCTCAACAGGGTGAGGCTGGAAGTCAGGAGCAGCCACCGGCCACACCAGTTCCAGACGCTCCACGACGCGCTCTCCTCCACTGTCGGAGCAAAGGGCAACAGCAGTCCCACCGCCAGCAGCAGCAACAGCGAGACGCCCAGCACTATCAGCTCGCGCCTGGCCCAGCGCCAGGGCGCTTCGCCGGCCAGGGCGAGAATGTGTTCCTCGAAGGCGACGACGTTCTCGCCAATCAGTCCGATCCGATCGGCCAGGAAGATGACGATTCCGGAGAGAAGTCCGGCCGAGAACCAGTGCTCAAAGCCCGAGGGGAACAGAAAAGCGGCCCCGAGCCGGCCCAGCCACCAGGCGACGCAGAGTTGCCAGAGCCGAAGCAGGGCCGTCGCATTGAAGGCCAGGACGGCGCGCGGCGGCCGGGCCGGGTGGCGTCCGGACCGCAACCGGCGCGACCGAACCCAGAGCCAGAGCGGCGTCCAGAAGGCGACACAGAACGCTCCCCAGGCCAGCGCCCAGCCCAGCACGGCTCCAACCTCGTCGCCCAAAGTTGACCTCCCCGCCGCGGTTGGTTGTCCCATCGAGTATTGTAAAGGTGAAGGACGGAAGCAGGGTCATCACTCCGCTGGAGTCTGCCCATGGCCGATGACACTGTCCGGGTGCCGATTCCGGACCGGGCCGAGGTGAAAGCCTTCCTCGACGACATCAAGGACCATCCCGACGACTTCGCGCCGCGGCTGATCCTCGCCGACTGGCTCGAAGAACACGACGATCCGCGCGGCGCCTTTTTACGGGCGCACTGTTATGCCGCCTGGTCCGCGGCCGCTCCCTCCATCCCCGCGCATGCGCACTGGGAAGAGGAAGCGGCTCGAGTCCGGCGGCAGCACGAGACCGTCTGGCTGGGCCGGCTGCGCGAGTACCTTGACGGCTGGCAATTCTATCGCGGGTTGCTGCGCGTCAGCATCAGCGCAGGCAGGCTGCCGCCGGCGCCCGAGGAACGCGGCCTCCCTCTTCCGGAATCCTTCCTGCGCGGGCTGAGGCGCTCTGTCCAGCAGATGTTTCAGTTGATGATCGGCAACACCGACAGCTTCGCGCACGACGCCCTGCTGAGCCTGGCCGACAGCGAGATGTGGGCATGGGTCGAGACCGTAAGCCTGCGCGACGTGGACGGGCATCAGGTCAGCGGCCTGCTGGAATCGCCGCTGTTGCGCACGGTCCACAGTCTCGATCTGTCGTCGAGTCCTCTTGGGGGGATCGGCGTGGCCGGGCTGGCATCCTCGCCGCGAGTGGCTCATCTGCGCACGCTGTCGCTGAGTGGCTGCACCCTCGGTCCAGAGGGCTTCGAGGTGCTGGCCCGGTCGCCCTACCTGGCGGGCCTGGAGGAACTGCACCTGGGCTACAACCAGGCCGAGGACGCCGGCGTTATTGCTCTGGCCCAGTCGCCGCACTTGCGGAAACTGCGCGTCCTGTCGCTGGAACACAATCTGATCGGTTCGGAAGGCGCGGAGTCGCTTGCGGATTCGCCCTTGCTCGCCGGTCTGCGCTCACTCAACATCAGTACCAACCTTATCGGCGAGGAAGGAGCGCGGGCGCTGGCCGGCACGCGGTATCTGGAGCATCTCGGCCTGATGTACTTCCACGATAACCCGGCCGGTACGGAGGGCCGGGCCATCCTCCGCCGGCGCTTTGGCGAGCGAATCATCGGCATCGAGGAAGAGGAACCCGGCACCGTCGATGAAGACGATCTGGAGTTGGACTAGCGGTCCAGCCATCTTGGGTAGCCGCATTTGCCAGAATGCGGGCGAGGCTTGAAATAGCCCGCATTCTGGCGAATGCGGCTACGGGCAAGATATTTCTTGTCGCGCGCCTTACGAGGAGAACCGGCGGCAAGTTTACAACTTTTCTGAGCATAAACAAGTTGGAAACTTGCTCCCACGAATGCGGGCTATCAAGACCTGCCGCTCGCCTGGGAAGACCGCCGACAACGGCAATTGCACGTCACATACAGGAGACGCCACGGGAGTCCTCGGCGGCGAGTTCACCGGATACGGACGGAGGGACCCAGACGTGCAACAGCAGAGGGATGCCGCGTGGGATGGCAACGTTCGAGAAGACCAGCATCCAGTTGAATCCGGTCGAGGTGGCATCGGCGTCGAAGTCAACGCCCGTGTCCATCCGGATGATCCGGCCCTGGACCACCTCCTGAGTCGAGCATCGGCCGCCGACCCGGAAAGGCACCGGCAGCGCGAAATTGTCCTGCGCGGGACCATCGGGGCCGTTTGGAGGAACGCCGAACGTGAGGATGCGGATCACCGTCGGCCTGCCTCCGATCGCGGGCTGGTGAATGCTGCTCTTCTGAACGGTCGCTGGTTTCTTCTTCGGCGCCGGGGCGCTGGGCTTCTTCTTGGCCATGTCTTCTCCAGTGAGACGCACTCGGGTCAGTTGCGGGCGAGCGGCTCCAGGCGGACATTCCGCACCGTGGCCGTCCCGCGACAGAGATACAGCCCCAGGGACGCCCGGGGCGAATAAGCCGGCCGATCGTTCGGATCGCCTGTCAGAGACATTTGCGCCTGGACTCTTTGGAGCAGGCTGGCGCGCGAGACCTCACTCACTTTTCTGCCGTCCTGAAGCACGATTAGCTTGTCCGGGTGAAGTTCGATTTCCAATCGCCGCCACGGCGGCCTGCCGAGGCCAGGAGGCGGTAGAGGCAGCACCAGGCTGCTGCCGCCGATCTGTCCGCGGATGTGGGGTACGCGCGCCGGATCGGACGTGCCGAGCCGGCACAGGGACAGTCCCAGCGGCAAGAGGGTCCCCTTGTCATCCAGGGGATGATCGGAGTAGCTCAGTTCGCAGAAGCAGTGCTGCTCGGCGCCTTTGACTTCGTGAGGGGTGCAAGCGAAGAAGAAGCCAATGCAGCCGAGGTCCGCGCCGTCGTCGTGGCGGAACTCGCCCGACAGCCGCCAGCCGCCCTCCGGCAGTTTCGGAACCAACTCCATCAAGCTGATGCTCATGGAACTGATCGCGAACGGCTCATCCGCGGATTTCGACATATCCGCCGAGCTGGCGCCGAGCCAGCGGAACCAGCGCGGCGGACCGGCCGGACCGATGAGCGTGACCGGCTGGTTCGCGTTCAAAGTGCGCTCGATCTGCGCAAGCCGGCGTTCGGGGGAGCGGAGATACCCCACAACGAGCAGACCGGTCATGATGAACAGCAACAGCATCGCGGCCACCCAGAGCGGATGATGCCGGACGCCACGCCAGGCGCGGAGCGGCAGACTTGCGGGCCTGGCGCGGGTCGGCTCACCGCGGCCCCATCGTTCCAGGTCGTCGGCCAGCTCGCCCGCCGAGACGTAACGATCTGCCGGCTTCTTTTCCAGGCACCTCAAACAGATCGCCTCCAGCACGCGCGGCACGTCGCGCTGCAATTTCCGCGGCGGGGGCGGCATCAGGGCCAGCACCTCGCCGATGGTGTCGAGGGGTGTCTCGGCGCGGAACGGCGGCCGGCCCGTCAGCGTCTCGTAGAGGATCGCGCCCAGCGAGTAGACATCGGCCGTGGGTCCGACATCCTTGCGGCCGGCCGCCTGTTCGGGGGCCATGTAGCAGGGGGTGCCGAGAATCAGACCGGTGGGCGTCTCCTCGGGATCGCCCTCGAGGCGCTTGGCCAGTCCGAAGTCGGCAATCTTCGGGGTGCCGTCCGCGGCGAGCAGAATGTTCGACGGCTTCAAGTCGCGATGGAGGACCCCTGCCTGATGGGCCGCATCGGCCGCCCGCGCCACGAGGGCGACCAGGGACGCTGCCTCACGCGGCTTCATTGGCTTGTCGGCCAGTTTCTTGCTCAGACTGCCGCCGGGCAGATACTCCATGGAGAAGAACGGCTGCCCGTGCTGTTCGCCGACGTCATAGATGGGGACGATGTGTGGATGTTGCAGCCGGGCCAGCGCCTGGGCCTCGCGGCGAAACCGTTCGACTTCCCGGCCCATGAGTTGAGCGGATCCGGGAATCATCTTCAAGGCGACGAGCCGGCCGGCGGCAAGCTGGCGCGCGAGGAAGACGACGCCCATGCCGCCCTGGCCGAGTTTGCCCTCGACGCGGTAGCCGAGGAGGTCCGGCCATTCCTCGATGGTATCGACGCCGGGGCGATTGGTGTCTGCGTCCTTGACCGTGGTGGCCGAGAGTTGCACGGAAGGGTGCTGCAACTGTTCCAGCCGGCGGCGAACCTCGGGAAGAATGTCGGGACAGTCGCGACACAGTTCCTCGGCTGACAGAGCTTCGCCGGACTGCTGCAGTTGTTGCCACAACCGCAGCAGATGTTCGATCTGGGTCTCGTGCGTTCCTAGCATGGGCGTGATTCCGCGGGTGATAGGGGTAGGTCTGAGGGGTCGAGAGGGCGAGTCCTCTCTATTATCCGCTCTGCATCCTGCTAGCGATTATCTCCGGTCCACGGTGAAGATCAAGCAAAAAGATACCGAATATCCGGACGACACAAGGGGGACAACGGCAAAGCACCTCGATCTGGAGTTGACGCGGGTGCGGACCACGGGGTATCGAATCGGTGTCCCCCTGGCTAAATGATGGGAGAAGCCATGCCCAATCAGACTCGAATCGTCTTGTTCTCCGGCTCGGACGAGCGCTCGGTCCGCACAGCGGCGGGCGAACTGCTGCGTCCGCCGCCGGACTGGATCCTGCTGCCACCGGGAGACGCCGCTCTCACCCGGCGCGTGAAGGCGGCCGGGCCGACGTGGACGGTCCAGGAAAAGCGCGGCCGCAAGGTCTTCTCGCGCGGCATCTGGGCCGCAAAGGCTGTCATCGAGGCGATTCGGACGCAACTCGCCTCCGAGCGCGCGACTCCGCGGCACACGCGGAAGCGGGAAGCGGATGCCCGCCGCCGCGAGCGCGAACAGGTCGATTACGTCGAGTCGTTCGAGCAGGCGGTGCTGGCCTTCCTTGCCTTCGATGAACGCTACGCCGATCTGGCCAGCCGGCTGGCGCGAGGAGTGACCGAACATGCGACGCCGGTGGGCAGCGGCACGGTGGCGCGAACGCAGCGCATCCCGCTGGAGCGCCGGGCCGAGGCAGCGGTCATCGCCTGGATGCGCCATCAGACGACGGCTTACGATCAAACGGTCATCCCGCGCATCAAGGGGAAACGCCGCGAGATGCGCCGTCTGCTGGCCGAGCAGTCGAAAGCACTGCTGATCGCCTATCGCATGGGCAAGGACGTCGATCCGGCACTTTGCCCCTTGCAGCGAGCGCTCCCGTCCGCCACGCGGAAGGAAGACCAAGCTGTATCTCTCGACTGCTGAAGTCCTACTGGTTGGCGCGCCGGGACGCTACTAACAAGCCGATGCCGAGGCACAGGGCGACGAACGCCCCTCCTCCGAACAGGTAGACGATCTCGCGGCTGAACGGGGTGCGGCCTTCCTGGAGGATCAGGCATTTGTCAAAGTCCGTGTCCGGGTAACTCTGCTGCAAGAGTTTGCGGATATCGCTCTCCAGAGAGGTGATCCGGTTCGTGACCAGGGCTTGCACCTTCGGTTTCTCGAGCCGCGCCCTGATGTCCCCCTCGTTGCGGATATTGGTGCTGAAAAACAGGGCCTTGACGTTTTTTGGCGATGGCGGCTCGGCAGCTCCCGGGACCGCTTCCTCGATCGGAATGATGGGGATCCACACCTTGGTCCAGCCGGTTTTCTTTGCTTCGGACTGGTGAACCATATTCGCGCACAGTTCAAAATGCGTGAGGATGATATGGCCATTGCCGTCCGGACCGCGTGCGAGGAGGTCTTTCAAGCTGATTTCCTCCGGATGAGCCGACGACTGAAATGCCAGAGTCCCTTCGGTGTAGGTCAGGTACCCCAGGCCTGCCGCCAGCAGCAGTGCGATGAATCCGATTCTTCCCACGATTGCCCCCTAGCAGTGATGTCTTCTTTGCGCTCCCCAGCACGATGGCTCCTCGAAAAGAAGCGATAGAAGCCAACGATCCTTCTGGCAAGTCAAACAGGCCGCGACGTCGATGTCAACGAAATACTCATCCGAAAGGAAAAGAGGGATTGCAGAGCGAGCAGCGGGCAATTCCGTTCTCCAGCATGCCAGGCGAAAAAAGCGGACCGGGATCACCAGCCGCTCCTGGTAAGTCTGCTCAATCAACTGTCCGTGGTTACGACCGACAGGGACAGCGAGGTGCTGAGGTCCTCTTCAAAGGCCATAGAGGGTGCGGAACCAATTGACGAACCCATCTGCGCGAGGGGATTCGGGCTTCAGTGTTTTTGTCAGGACTGCAAGATGGAGTTGCTGACCTGGAGGGTCCTGGAGTGCGAGCCAGGCGTGGATTTGCACTTTGTCGATATGCACGGCCTGAAAAGGAGCCTGGTGATTCCTGGCCGCCTCAGAACACATGTTCTGTACGAAGTCCCATAGGGTGGTTCCTTGAGCAGGAATAAACAAGCTCAAAAAAGTTTCCAGCATTCCTCGACTCTTATTGTCTGGCATTAGCCAGGTGCCAAATCTCAGGCCGTCCACGTTCTGTGAGATCAGTCCATCCTCGGGCAAGTCTTCAGGCAACAGAGGGAAAGAAGACAACGCTCTTTCTCGGATGCGCTTCCACCGATTGGCAAGTTTATCATTGGCATCCGCCACAACCCCCAGGGCTTTGAGGCCTGACGTTTTCAACGACACTTCGATTGTTCCAGGAGTGAGCAGGTCCTCAATCCCGTTAAAAGCCATGATCTCAACCGGCCATGAACTTCGCTCATTCCCCCAGGCGATGAAATGTTCCATGAAAAAAGGAATTACACGCTTGTCTTCCTCACCTTCGACGAGGAGAAGGTTGGGGTTTGTCCTGGGCATGTTCAGCGCACCTCCATGCCACGTTTCGCTGCCGCAATGATCTCCTGTTCCGTGTAAGCGACGGCTCTGGAACGGTCCCGTTCAATCCTCTGAATTGTGATGTCGCTGTTCTTCGATACGTCTTGGTGGCAGATGGCTGCCAAACTCTCATAACAATCTCTGCTATGAGTCGTGGCAAAGACCTGCGTTTGCAGTCGCTTGGCCGTCTGACTAACGAGTCGCCACATGTCCGACATGACGCTGAAGTGCAACCCGGTGTCGATCTCATCCACGAGGAGAATACCGTTCTCAGTACGGACAAGGGCAAGAGCCAGTCCGAGCATTCGCCAGATGCCATCCCCCATGCTCCCGATGGGAATCCGGTCGTTGCCACCCTTACGCCGGACTAGCATTCCCCCCCTGTTTCCCGACCTGGAGGCAGGCGCTCGTAAACGCTCCGCTCCGCTTGAAGCAATCCGATCAATCGAAGGTTCAATGAT
>JBBSDR010000187.1:0-8660 GCA_038240465.1 Gemmatales bacterium | reverse complement strand
CGACCTCGAAGCTCACCTTCTGCTCGCTGCCGTCGGCGACAATCTCCTGCTTGGCCACCGATTCGCCGTTGACGATCAGCTCGACCGGCACCTTGCGCGTCGTGCCGATGCGCGAGCGCTCAAGGTCCCAGTACGGCTTCTTGTCCAGAGGCGTGCCGCGAATCGCCTCGGTTTGCGGCGTCGATTTCGCGTCCAGCAGCGCCGCGACACTTGCCTCGACAGTCACCTTGCCGGGCTTCGCCAACTTGACCTCGCTGCCCTTGATGCCGACGCCCTGATCGTTGACCGTGAAGTCGATCAGGTGGCTCTTGCCGTCGCAGACGTAACTGCGGCCCTGCTTGATGCCCTCGATCCACTGGTTGAAGTCGAGCTTGTCGTCGAGCTGAACGTAACTGCGGCCGATGCCGACGCGCTCGCCGAAAATGCACGGGAAGTCCGTCTCGCCGCTGATCCGGCAGCGATAACCGCAGTTCAGCGTGTGATACCAGATGTTCAACTCCCACACCGGCGGCGTATCAACTGTCGAGATGAAATCGCAGGCGCCGTGAGTGACATCGACGATGTACTCGTTGGCGCCGATGCCGTCGAAGGGCGGGACGATGTAGTGCGGCAGATCGCGGTTTGGACCGACGCTGAGGCCCCAGCCGCTGTGAGCGAAACCGACGACGCCGCCCTGCTCCTTGGCCCACTGGAAGATGGGCAGGTCCCACGTCGGCCAGTCGGGAATCAGCTTCGTTCCCGGGAAATCCTGGTCCTTGAGCCGCAACAGACAGATGTGGCCCGCATGGCTCGACGGAAAGCCCGACACCTCGACGTCATAGCGCAGGATGTAGTCCGGCAGCGACAGCGGATGGACCCCGCCGCTGAAGTAACGCTTCTGATGATACCAGCACGGTCCCCAACTCAGACAGCAGCCGACGTTGAGGTCCTCACCCAGGACGTGGCGCATCATGTCCTCGGGAGTGACGCCCTCGGTTGGGCTTTCGTAGTGAGCGCAGCCGGCCGCGTGAATGTGATGATCGCCGGACCACCAGCCCTTCTTCGCCAGATGCACCCAGCGCTTGAGCTGGAACGTCTCAGTGTGCGTGGCCGTGTTCGGAATGGTGATCGCGCGCGACTCGATCCGATACTCGGGTCCGCGCGTCCAGCTGACGGTGTACTTGCCGGGCTGGAGCAGGACCGTCTCGCCGTCGCCACGATAGATCTGAGCGTGGAAGAAGAAGTCCGGCGCCAGTCGGCGCGTCTGGGCGGGATAGACGCGGCCCCTGTCGTCGCGGAAGGTGAACGAGGCCATGCGCGCCGCCGAGCCGTCGTGGTCCTTGACGCGCAGTTTGACGACGACGGCGGGAGCGCTGTCGAAGACGATCTCCTGTAGCTCACTTCTCCAGACTGGCTCTTTCGCGCCATCGCGATAGAGGCCGAACCGGAGTTGGGGCACCTTGCGGCCGGCGTCGCGGCAATAGATCTGAATGATGCGGTATTCCACTTCGAGTCCGGAGAGTTGCGGGAGGAGCGGCTGCGCGTTGAACGCGGCGAGGTCGAGGAAGCGGCTGCCGACCTGGCCGACCGGCTCGACCTTCGGCGCTGGTCCCCCGGTCGAACGCCGATGGAGCGGAGCGGCGTTGGGACTCTCCGGACGCAACTCGACCTTGGCGGTGTCGTTGGGGTTGATGACCTTGACGAGGAAGACGCGCCAGCCCTGCTCGGCAAGCTCGGGCTTGTCGGTGCCGAGGACCAACTTGCCGCCGTCGAGGTTGATCGCGACGAGGCAGTGGCGGTCGAGGATGGCCTGAATGGCGAGGACTGCTTCCTTCTTGTCCTGTTTCTTCTGCGCTTCCTCAATGGCCTTGCGGTCGCCGGCGGGAAGCGGAGTGCCGAGGTGTTCGAGGGCGTCGAGGACACGTTTGACCTGAGCGGCGAGGGGCTGCAACTCGACGCCAGCGACGCGCGGCAGTTCGGCCGCGGCGGCAATCGACGGCAGCGCGAGGAGGGTGAGAGCCAGACAGCGGCGGAACATGGCGGGGCCTCCGGGTGCGAAACGAAGCGATGACGGACACGATAGCCGCACCGGAGACGGGACGCAAGGTTTTGCCGCTTGCGGCTTAGCGGACAGCCCGCTAAGCCGCAAGCGGCGGGAAGTTATTTCGCAACCGGTCCGAAGCGGCCGGGTGCGTCATCCTAGCCGGCCGGCGCTGGAGGCAGGACCGCCATCTCCAGCCACATCTGCTGAAGGGTCCGCAGCACGGAAACGAAGTGATTGAAATCGACCGGTTTCTCGATGTAGGTGTTGGCGCCGCCGGCATACGCCTGGCGCACATCCTCGGGCAGGCGCGACGTCGAGAGTACGACCACCGGCGTCAGGCAGAACTGGGCGCTGGAACGGATCAGGCCAAGGACTTCCAGACCGGTCAGGCGCGGCAGGTTCAGGTCGAGGACGATCAGGTCCGGGCGGCGCCACGTCGAATGGACCTGAGCGGCGAACTTCCCCTGGCGCAGCAGATAATCGGCCGCCTCCTGACCGTCGCGCAGGACGATCAGCTCGACCGGATGAGATGTCTGGGACAGCGCCTTTTGCAGGATCTTCACATCCGACGGGCTGTCCTCGACGAGCAGGAGAACGGGAACGCGATCGGTAGCCATGCGATTTGACGATCTCAAGTCACGGACGATTCCGCCTCGTTCAGCGCGGCGAGCAAGGCCGCGCGGACCGGCTCACTGGGAGTCCTGCCCAGCAGACACTCGGCCTGGTAACCGAGCGAGAACACCAGACGGCGAGCCGCGTCCGGACAGGAGGAAACCAGGAGGGCGACGTATTGCGCTAGAGTAGCAGCTGAGGCGAGGACGTCAATATCAGACTCAGGGAGAGCATTTTCCCACCGAGTGCGCAGGACCGCGCGCCTCCACAGGGCTCGCAACCCCTCATCCTCCAACCGTCCCAGGACTGGATGCAACAGGGCGCGCCAGACGCCGGCCGCCAGCCGCCGAGCGTCCAGTTTGCCTCCCTTCCTCGCGGCCGCGGGGGAGGCAACCAGCAGAAGGACTTCGTCGATGCGCTCCTTCCACGCTTCCGGCTGGACGAGCAGTTCCTTGCTCACGATGAAATCCATCCCCGCATCGAGCGCCTTCGCCAGCGCAACGGCTGAGGCCCCCTGCGTGAAGAGGGCAGCCGGCACCCCCGTGAGAACGGAGGCCGTGCTGAGAAGCCGGCTGTAAAGCTCGATGCCGCTCTCGCCCGACAGATGCAAATCGATCAGCAGCAGATCGGGCCGGCGCGGCGCGGGTCCGCGCAGCCAGGCGAGGACGTCGTCCTCGTTGGCACAGCAGACGATCT
Organism: Gemmatales bacterium; assembly: GCA_038240465.1. Taxonomy (GTDB): domain Bacteria; phylum Planctomycetota; class Planctomycetia; order Gemmatales; family Gemmataceae; genus JBBRIK01. The sequence continues at coordinate 5,329 of JBBSDR010000187.1, read as the reverse complement.
CGTGTCCCGAGCGCCGCGCCAGAATCCGAACGATCTGGACGATCTCGGGAGCGTCATCGGCCAGGAGGAGCAGCGGCGGCATGCTAGGGTCCCCGCTTCCGATTTGGAACGCGCGGCAGTGTGAAATAGAACGTTGATCCCTGTCCCGGAGCTGACTCGACCCAGATCCGGCCGCCGTGCGCCTCGACGACCTTCTTGCAGATGGCCAGGCCGGCACCGGTCCCCTCGTACTCGTCCTGGCGGTGCAGCCGGCGGAAGATGCGGAAGATCTGCTCGTGATGGCGCGGGTCGATGCCCATGCCGTTGTCGCGAACGAACAGCGTCGCGAAAGGCCCATTTTCCCCGGCCGCGCCGATCACCACCTCGGGCGTCACGCTCTCGTTATACTTGAGGGCGTTGCTGACCAGGTTGACCAGCAACTGGGTGATGCGCTCCGGATCGCCCTGGACCCCCGGGAGCGTTCCCTCGACGCGAATGACGCAGCCGGGATGGCGCGTGATCAGCAGTTGCAGATCGGCCAGGATGGTCTCGACGATCGCCTCCCAGTCGAGCGCCCGGGGCGTGCCGATGACGCGGCCGGCCCGGCTCAGGGTGAGCAGGTCGTCGATGAGTTTGCCGAGCCGCCGGCTGCCGGCGATCAGATGGCTGATGTACTCCCGGCCATCCTCGTCGAGCCGGGCGCTGTAGTCGGCCGCCAGGAAGGTGCTGAACGCCTCCAGGGTGCGGAGCGGCTCCTTCAAGTCGTGCGAGACGACGTAGGTGAACTCCTCCAGTTCCTGGTTGATGCGGCGCAGTTCGGTGTTGGCCTGCTCCAGGTCGCGCGCCCGGCCGACGACAGCCTGGGCTAACTGGTTGCGTTCGGTGATGTCGGCGGCGGCGCAGCGTGAGCGGATGGCTTGCCCCTGGTCGTCCTTGATTGTGGTGATGCTGACCCAGACGTCGCGCGTTCGGCCATCCTTGCTGATCCATTGCGTCTCGACCTCGCCCGGCCGCCGCAGCGATTCGGGGTCTTGCCGATACGCCTCGCGGGCCTCCGGAGGCAGCACCAGGGCGTAGGGCTGGCTGAGGATCTCCTCGCGCCGGTAGCCCACCTCGCCGAGCATGGTCTCGTTGAGGGCGGCGAAGCGTCCCCTCTCATCGAGGCTGAAGTACATCACGGGCGCGTGATGATACAGATCGCGGTAGCTCTCCTTGAGGCGTTCCAGATCGCCGTTGATCTGCCGGAGTCGCTCATTGGCCTTGACCAGTTCCGCGGTGCGCCGGCGCAGTTCCTGTTCGGCCACGATGCGTTCGGTGACGTTGACGAAGTGACAGCGGAGCTGTTCGGGATGGCCGTCTGGGTCGAGGTAGACCAGCACATCCGCTTGCAGGTAGACCGAGGGCAGGCTGGCGAGCTTCGCGGGCGGGATGTCGGCGGGATGTTCCTCGCCGGAGGGGGAAGGCGGCAGCACACGGAAAACGAGGTTGTGGCTTTCGCCCTCCTTGAGCGTCTCGGAGAGAGCGATCTTGACCCGTTCGCGGTCTTCGGGATGGACGAAGCGAAGGAAGGGCCGGCCATTGAGCCGTTCGATGGTTCGGCCCATGACGTGCTGCAACAGCGGCGTCGCGGCCTGCCAGCGCAGGTTGGGCGTGAGCCGGGCGACCATCTGCTGCCGGGAGCTCTCGAAGGGAAAGGACGAATTGGGGGTGGCAGTGGGCATGCCGGTCGAGGCCGACGAGATGGGTTGCGTGCCTTCGAGGGCTTCGGTCATCTTGACGATCTGTTCGAGGGCCTGGCGATAGCAGTCGGCGACGCGCGTGAGGGGCCGCAGCAGTTCGCCGGCATCGACGTCCTGTCCGCAGTCGGCGACGGCTTCTGTGGCCGCGAGGGAGGGTTTCTCGCCGAGTGCGCTGAGGGCCTGGCCGGCGGCGCGAAAGAAGCGATGGTAGCGCCGCTGCAGCAGCCAGTGACTGCCGCCGGCGCCGAGCAGCAAGAGCAGGCCGACGACAGCGGTTTGTTCGTGGAGCGGTTCGCCGAGCAGCAGGGGACCGCTGGCGGCGAGGTAATTGGCGTGGAGGAGGAACAGGACCAGGCCGAGACCGGGGAGGGCGAGAAAGAGGAGTGGCCGCAGCAGACGGAGCAGGGGCGGTCGCCGCGCCAGGGGGTTCGAGCGCCGTCGCGGCGTGGTGGCGGATGCGACGGCGCGGTCGGTAGATCCGGTCGCGGAGGGGGCCATGGATTCGCGTCGGGGTTTTCGGTCCACTACTGGATGGTAGGCCACGAGCGGGGTAAATGCAACTCGGGATGTGCGACCGGCTGCCGGACCGGCGGCACAATAACATGCTTCTTTCTTGCCGATTGCGGCTGAGAAGCGATTTCAAAAATGGACCAGCCCCGAGCGCGAGCGAGGGGTTCTTGCGAAGGAACCCACTCGCTTGCGCTCGGGGCTGGTCCGTTTCTGTCCCGGAGAATAACGGCTGTCAGGAGACGCCCCCATGAACAAACCGTCCATAGCCGGTTTTCGGGATAACGGTCCTCGACACCTTTTGCACCCTCCACAGGCTCGCCGAGTTCGTCCCGCTGTTGTCGCCTGCTGGGCTGGATGTTGCCGTGAATCCGATCCCTCACGGAACGGCTCCCCGCGGCGGAGAGAAACCCGCGTGAATAAAGGGGTCACGAACCGATGTTGCGGTTCTGTCGAATCGTAACATCGGTTCGTGACTCCTTTTCGCATCAAGGGGAGTGGGGAACGGAAACGTGCCGCTGCCGATTGCAAGGCGAGCCGCCGTATGGTCCAATGTATAACCTTAACAAAGCTTCCCGTTCCTGGGATGCGCGGTCGCCAACTTTCTAACGCGGTAGCGGCTGAGACCAGAACAATGAGTACCGACCCTGTCCTCACTTTCGTCCAGCAACTGCGGCAGAGCCAGTTGCTGGACGCGGCCCAACTCGACGAAGTGGAACGGTTGCGCGCGACGGCGACCCGGCCGGCCCAACTTGCCGGCGCGCTGGTTCAACGAGGCTGGCTGACGCCTCACCAGGCCAATCAGGTCGCCCTGGGCCGTGGTGCCGGCCTCATCCTGGGGTCGTATCTCGTGCTGGAGCCGATTGGCAGCGGCGGCATGGGGCAGGTCGTCAAGGCCCGCCACCGCTTCATGCAACGCAACGTCGCCCTCAAACTCATCCGCCAGGACCAGCGCGACAGCGCCGACATCCTCGAACGCTTCCAGCGTGAGACCCGCCTTCTGGCCGAGTTGCGCCATTCCCACATTGTCCAGGCGTATGACGCCGGCCTGGCCGGCGACGTCTGGTTCCTGGCGATGGAGTTGCTTGAGGGCATCGATCTGGCGGGATTCGTGCATCAGCGCGGGCGTTTGCCGGTCGGCCTGGCGTGCGAGTACATCCGCCAGGCAGCCCTGGGATTGCAACATGCCCATCAGCGCGGCCTGGTCCATCGCGACATCAAACCGAGCAACCTGTTCCTGACGGGCGAGGGAGTGAAACTGCTCGACCTCGGCCTGGCTCGGCCACAGGCGAGTGGCGGGCAGGGCGGCGAACTGACTCAGAACAACAGCGTCATGGGAACGCCGGACTACCTGGCGCCCGAGCAGGCCGTCGATCCACGCAAGGCCGGCACGCGCAGCGATCTTTATAGCCTGGGTTGCACTTTCTACTTCCTGCTGACCGGGCAGCCGCCGTTTCCCGAAGGGACGCTGACGCAGAAGCTGCTGGCGCACCAGCAGATGGAGGCGACCCCCATCGAGAGAGTGCGCCCGGATACGCCGCCGGCCCTGGCCATCCTGCTGCGGCGGATGCTGGCCAAGCAGCCCGAGGACCGTCCGGCCAACGCCGCTGAGGTGGCCGCTCAACTCGTTCCCTTCGCCGACGCGGTCGCCGCCTCCTCCGTCGGCCCCACCAGCACCGTGCCCGGCCCTCCGGCAAGCGCGAATCGCGGCAAGTCGGTCCTGGTGGAACAGACCGTGATGCCAGCGGTATCGCTGCCGGCGCCGATGGTAATGAATGCCAGCGCGGCGGATCGCGCCGGGCTGCTGTCGAGTGAAACCGTCCATACAAACCCGATGACATCCACATCGGTGTTGACGCCGAGCAACCCGGCCCTGCACGACCAGACGCAGAGGATGGATGCGCCGTCTTCCCCCGCCGGCCGGCCTTCCGCCGCCAGTTCGTGGCCGGCCCTCCTTCGCCGGTATCGAGTCCCGATCGGTGCTGGCGCGAGTGGCGTCCTGCTGCTCCTGCTCCTTTTCGCGTTCTGGCCGGGGAAGGACAACAAGGCCGATCCGGACTCTCCTTCCGGAAAACTGGGGCCTTCTCCGCGTATCGAGGGGGCGGCCCTGCGCACGATCAACATGAATCCCGAACTGACGGCCTGGCTCAGCTTCTCGCGGGACGGCAAGAAACTGGGTGCGACCGGTTTCATCCCCTGGCGCTGGCGCACCCTTGTCTGGGGTACGCAAAACGACGATCAATTCGGCGAAATCGAGAAAGCGTCTTGTTTGACGTACAGTCCCGACGGCAAATACCTGGCCTGCGGTCATCCCGGCGGCGAGGTCCATCTCCTTGATCCGGAGACGCACGCCCTGATCCAGAGTTTCGCGGTCGAGAAGACACTGACCCCGATTCGTGGGCTTCGGTTCTCAGCGGACGGCCAGCGCCTGCTCTGCTTCGGGGTCGGCAATCCTGCCGTTTGGGACTTCAAGGAGAATGGCCCGTTACGCAGTTTTCCTCGCGTGGATGCCTTTCCCGAAGAATTCTACCGGGCTTCGCTCACCGATATTTCTCCTGACGGCAAGTTGCTCGCGACCGGTACCCGACGCGCCCTTCAGGTCATGGCGGTGGACACGCCCAATCACTCGCAGGAGCACTTTCCGGTCCCCGAAGGCGTCATCTCCACGGCTTTTTCCCGCGACGGGAAGTACCTCGCCGCCGGTTTCAAAAAGGGTGGAGTAGCGCTGGCCCAGGTGCTGTCGAAGGACGGCTCTCCTCAGATCACCAAGGGCGATCTCCCCCTGTTGCGTATCCCCATGCCGCGTTCGCTTGCTTTTCATCCAAAGTCGCACCTCCTCGTTGCCGGAACCGAAGAGGGAAAACTATACCTGGCGGCGGCAGAAAAGAACTGGGAGGTGTCCGAGGTCCGCGCTCATCCCGAGGCGGTGACCGTCCTGTCCTTCAGTCCGGACGGGAAGATGCTCGCCACGGGAGACCGGAAAGGGACAATCAAGCTCTGGGAAGTCAAGCCGTAGAGAGGCGAGCGGGGTCAGTAAGGATCCCGGTGCTTCAAACCGGGGTCCAGAATGACCCCGCTCGCCGTGTCTGGAGCTTGCCTCGTGT
>JBBSDR010000186.1:0-8662 GCA_038240465.1 Gemmatales bacterium | reverse complement strand
TGTCCAGGCTTTCCGTCTCACTGTCTACGCTTCGCAGCCTGGATCGCTCCAGGACCACGCAAGACTCGTTTCCGGCTGCTGGCCAGCTCTACCGGACGGGATTCGGACCCGCAGGGTTCCGACGGAAGGTTTCCGATTTGTTGGCACTACATCTCATCCCCCTCCCCCAGGCTTGGCCTGGCGCAATGACCCCTTTTCGTTACCTTTTCGTTACTCTCGGCGAGCAAACGCTTCATTTGGATCGCCCTTGGTGCCTGCGGCGTATCCAAAGCACAAAGAGATCCCACGGCCACGGTGCGCCCATGCGGATATACAAACCGCGCATCATCAATCGGCGTGGCTCAGGAAATGGCGAGAGAGCCGGGAATGCAAATTCGACAACGTCACCGAATTCCCGATTACGCCAGGCTATCCCTTCTGATTCTGCTTTCGCCCAAAACGCAGGAGTGTGTAACGATTCCTGCAAGGAAGGATCATCAGCTACTACCTCCATGCGATAGCTATCCCAGAACATGTCCTCCCATCGCGGCTCAGTCAGCACAGCGATCGGTTGCCCGTGGCGCTCAATTGTCCAACCGGCGTCGCGACCGTATCGCGTTTCCCAGATGCGAAGGCGACGAGTATATCCACGCAGGCACATAATCTTGATCCGAACTTGAGAACCAAAACGGATAATCGGTGGCAATCAAGGCGAGTCAAATCCGGCCTGATAGAACAGAAACAGATGCCGTTCGTAAGCATTCGCCGCGCTGCCACGAACCTCATACTCGCCTGTGCTTGTCCGGGTATCTTGTGACCGGAGACGGACATTCGCCGGGACCCTCTTGCTGCTCATCCGATCATCGCGTGTCTTTGCAAGCAGCCACGCGACATCCCAGCGTTCCGATTCATTGGATGACTGGCTGTCCAACTCCATCCCTGCCAGCGGACCACCTCGAAAAGTGATCGTGACTCGCCGTGTAACGGACAGCATCGTCAACATCTCAAGCACCTCTTCATCTAGCGGTTCCTCCGGTTCCGACGTGACCCGCCAGTTGGCCTCGGGACGGAAAGCGTTGTGCGTAATAAACTCCCTGGCAATCTCCACAACGAGGTCAGTATTGGCACAGATTTCTTCCTCGCATGCCATGCGCTCTTCATCGACGACGAAAATAGTGGTGAGGCTGAATCCCTCGACCGTCCGGTCGAAATACTGGAACCACCGGCCATTCCCGGTCGTGCCATCGAGTTGGTACTTTCCGTTGCCACCTTGAATCAAAAGGCAGTTCTCCGGTGAGCCGGCTTCGTTCAGGATGATTGTCAGGACCGGCTTCGAGGCAGCATCGAGCGACCGAATCGACGCCTCGACCTGAGGCCACGTCGGGCATGCAAGGTACTGCTGACCCCACGAGCGCGATTGCACATCCCACGTATCGAAGACCAATTTCAAGACCTGGCGCATTTATCGCGACCTCAACTGCCTCCAAAACCTGGCCAAGCACATCCGACTCACTACCCAAGACGGATTCCGGTAAAGTCAGCCGCTCAACTCGCCGTTCGGCTGAAGTATTCGACCGCATCGCCTGACGGCCAAAGGGCAACGAAAAGGGGTCGAACCCCGATCCAAATTTGATTCGCTCCTAGATTTGAATCGGAATTTGGCCCCTTTTCGTGGCTCACGATGGCGGCATCTGCCCTGCAGCATCAGGGGGAGCGGACTCCGTTCGGCCAGTCAACCTTTTCTGTAGCAGAGATACCAGGCCCGTCACGAGGCAGCCAGTCAGTGAGGCGACAATCCCGCTCTCCCCCGCTTGCCACCACCAAGGCATCGTGAACTTTTGCTCACGATCTGGCGCTGTCCCGACATAGGCCCACCAATCGCGATTCCACCAGTACACGAAACCGGCAACAACGGCGACCAGCATGAACAGCAATGAATACGCCCTTGACCTCAATAGCGCCTCGATTTGCAAGAAGGTATCTCGTCACCGAAACAAATGTCGGGTGAAATTGAACGGCACCAATCAACGATGCGGCTTCTTCTCGCATGGCCGCGCACAGCCACAAGCCACCGTACCAGTCCGCGCCCGACGTAATATCGAGCTTGGTCGGCTCAAGGGATGTCGGCCTGAAGGATGACGTAGACCCTGCCGTCTGGGAACCCCTCGAACTCTCTGATCCCGCTAACCACGCCGTCGATCACGACGGCACGGCTGAGGCGCTCGGTCGCCTCGATGAATGCAATCCCGACAGCCGACTCGAAGTCCCAACCTCCCTCGTTGGCCAGTGACGCCAGGCGGGCCGCCTCCTCGTACAGGCGGCCCGCTGTGGCGAAGTCAGGTGCTGGGACGAAGAGTCCGGCGATCACGACCGCATCTTGCCTGTCAGGCGAGATGTGCCCGATCAACCGGCCCTCGACGAGGATCGGTAGCGGCTCTGGTTCGGTCTGCTCAGACACGGCCTCTCCTTTGCTGACCTGTGGACGCGGCGCGTGTACTCTACCACACCCCGGTCACTCTAGCACTGCGGCGGTCAGCCTATTACACACCATCCTCCCGCGAGACCATTCCTCGGCGAACCCGTTGCCGACCACCCGAGACGGATTCGGGTTGCCGAGTTGCTGCGCACCCGGTTCAGCGAGTGCAACCTCACCGCTCTGCCCACCTGCGACAGTCCGGGCAGAGCACTTTGTAATCGTAGCGAACTAAGTCGCGATCCTTCACCAGCCAGCCGCAAACTTGTGCCTTCTCAGCCATGAGACGATAAGGCTCCTGCTTCTCGCTGCCCTGGCCGTCCGGCATACCAGAATCGTAGGCCCCGCAACGTTCGCAGAGGAATCCGGCATAGATCATCGCCACGGAATGGTACGGGTTGTCCGCATTGAAGCCATCGTCGAGTTCCATCGCCTTCCTTCCCGTCGCTAAACCGATCACCGAAAACCAGGACCGTTGCAGCCCGATCATTGGTCGCCAGCGTCTGCTGGTGCGGATGGTTCGACCGCTGCCAATCTGGGACACCTACTCTTCTACCGCGAGTGTGGCCTGTACACCGCCCTCCTTGCCATCCTCGTCGTCATAAATGTCAACGATTGTGCCAGTCGAGCCGTTGGGCAATGTCACGCGTTCGCCCAACTGGATCAGCGGGCGCGAGTCATTGATAATGCCGATCTCGCCGCCTGCAGTGTCGATCAGCCGGTACTGGAACGTCTTCATGTAAGCCTCCGCGTGGGACTTGTCCCGCCGCCGTCAAGACCCCGACCACCCAAACCAGGATAGGCAACGAAAAGGGCAACGAAAAGGGGGCAACGAAAAGGGGGCAAACCCCGATCCAAATTTGATCGCTCCTAAATTTGGATCGGGGTTTGGCTCCTTTTCGTCGCCGTCGGGAGGCAGGTCGGTCAAGTTCGCCTCAAAGGCGTCTGTAAAATGCACGACGTACCCCTTTTCCCGGATCTCAACCCCGCTCTCCACGGGCTGCGTAACTCTGCTCGCGGGCGGTGGCAACTGCTTCGCCCGCTGCGCCAGGATCTCATGAATGGTCCTGATCTGCGCCGTAAGCGCCGTGGCTGATTTTCCTCTCTGCGAGGGTGTGGTGCTTTCTTCATCAACCATCGGCCCAGAATCGGAAACCGCGGCATGGATATCCGCCCGCGACTCTCCTTCACCGCATTCGTCTTCCAGACTCCACACCCACCTCTTGCCGAGTGCCTGGGCGTAGCGAGACAAGGTAGTGACGGTGGGGTTGAGGTGCTGGCCAGTCTCGATCCTCGACAGCGCTCCCTTGTCGATGCCGGTTCGTTCCGCCACAGCGGCGAGACTGAGGCCAGCCGCCTCTCGGGCCTTCCTCAGAGCGAAGACAACCTGGCGGATGCTCAGGAACTCCTCCATCGGGATTGGCTCATTATACTCCCCCGAGGTGACAAGTTCTTCCAGTGAAGGCTTCTCGCGCTGGAAACGTTCGCGAATCGCCTTGTGGCGGGCGACCTGTTCAGGGGTACGCGGCATTCGGGCAGGCTTGTCGGCAGCATCCACTGGCTGGTCTTGCTTCTTGGCCATGTCATCCTCCCTATCCCCGAGGTACTGGGGCCTCGTAAGCTGTGATCGGGTAAAGCATCAGAGGATCATCGCACGATTCCTCGAAGACGACCGCGATATACTTGCCCGTTTCTGTCCAGCCGAAGCAAATGGGATTGCCGGTTGTCCGGCTCGTCGTGGCTTCGCTGTGGTGCTGGCGTAGAACCTCATCCGCCTCCTCTTGAGTGATTCCGTGGCCTTCAGTGACGATGTGATGGTAATTCCCATCCTCATCGTCCTCATGCAACGAAAAGGGATCAAACCCCGATCCAAATTTGATTCGCTCCGAAATTTGGATCGGGGTTTGACCCCTTTTCGTTGCTGCCGGATAACGGGTCAGCCGAGGTTACTTTCCCGGCGGCGACCAGATCGGGTCGAAGGTGGCGCCATCGTCCAGGAGAGCGTTGCAGGCCCGCGACAAGGTCAGACGCAAGGGACCGTCGCCGGCGTGCTTCCTGAGCAGTGACCCGGCGTGACTCGCTGCCTCGGCGAACGAGCCTTGCTCCAGCATATCAAGGGCCTCCTGACTGCTCTGGAAAAACTGTCTCTTCTCCTCTGTCAACAAGTCCACCTCATAAAGATCCACCGGGTTGTTGATGTTGACGAAGCGCGTCTTGACAACCCGCCGAGTGGCGAAAGCGTTCCCGAGGCGAGCGTGCGTGTGCTGCGTGACCAGCAGCCAGCAGTGGAGGTACTTCGTCAACCCCTGAACCCGGCTGCCGACGTTGACGACATTGCCCAGGGGGCCGTACTTGAATTTCAGCGTCGAACCGGTGTTGCCGACACGCGCCTCTCCCGTGTTCAGGCCAATGCCGACGCGCGTGGGTTCGCCGACGATCCCCTGCCATTTCTCGTCAATTTGCCGCAAGCTCGCCAGCATCGCCAGAGAAGCACGGGCGGCGCGGACGGCCTGATCGTCCTGTTTGCAAGGAGCGCCCCACATGGCGAACAACTCGTCGCCGATGTAATCGACCAGCACCCCCTCCTCGGCCTGAATGCAGACCGACAGAACGTCCATTACATCGTTCATCCAGGCCAGCGTCTTCTCGGTGTCGTCCGCCGTCTGACTGTGGGCAAGGCGTTCGCTGATACGGCTAAAACCCCGGACGTCGCAGAAGAGGACCGTGATCAGCTCCTTGCGTCCCAGGAGCAGGTCCGGTTGACGGGTCAGTTCGGCGGCGAGCGTGGGCGTGAAGAATTGCTCGAACAGGGTCGTCTTCTTGAGCGCCTCCTTCTCCTTCTCCTGCCGGGCCAGGCCGGTCGCGACGCCCGTGGCCAGCAGGTCCACCAGCAGGGCCTCGATCAAGCCATTGTTGGAACTCTCGGGCCGGTCAGCCCGCCAACTGCGCTCGCCGTAGAGAGCGCCGATGACCTCGCCACTGGCGTCGCGTACCGGCGCGGCGACGACCAGTTCCATACCTATCAGGCTTGCGGCGTCCGGCTGCTTCGTTCGCTGGGGCCATTGCCAGACGGCCTTCCGATCGCGGAGCAGAGCGTCACAGATATGCTGGCTCGGCTGCCAGGCATGCTTCTGCCCCGGCTGGACAGGGAAAACGGTATCCTCCGTCCAGTCGTCCCCTTCGCGGCGCAGGAACCGGCCGGAATCGAGGCCAACGATCTCCACAAGTGCCTGGGATGCCTGACTCTGGAAGTCCGAGGCTCCGACGGTACTCTCCAGGGCGCTCATGGTCTTTTGCAGCCAGCCGATCAATTCTGTCATGCCCGGAGGCGCGGCCGCGATCAAGCCGCGGAAAGGCCGCGAATCGTCGATGCGCGGACCGGGACTCCGGGTCTCCTGATCGAGAGAATGCACCTCGGCCTCGTCGCTGGAGTCGCCTTTCCCCACGTCGAGCCGGCGGGGAGGAAGCGAGAGCGAGAAAGGCGGTTCCAGATCCGCACTGGCCCCGGCGGGGATGGATTGTCCGGAAACACAGTCGAGCGGGGACTTACTCTTGTTTTTGACACGAACAAGCCCGGAAGGCAGAGGCTCAAGACTCAAATGCTCTCGCGAGAAGTTGTGTGTCTCCGCATTGGCCGCGATGATGAGGCGGGTCCGTGAAGTCGAAGTCGCGGCAATGATGGTGTACGGTTCTTGCTTCTTGTCCTTCTCCTCGACCGTCTGTCGGCCCACTTCCACAGGCGCATCGAGGACGAGCTTCTGCCTGGGTTTCTTGGCGAGGTTGTCCTCGAACACAAGCAAAGTCAACGTGCTCGACATCGTGGTCCTCCTCAACGATTTCAGCGATTGCGCTCACTTAAGAAAGATGATTCACCACAGAGAACACAGAGAGAGGATTAAAGCCAGGAGGAGACAACCGCACCGTAGTCTCCCGCCTTTCCCAGGAAAGCTCCTCACTCCTTGTCTTCTGCTCTTCTCTGTGATCTCTGTGTCCTCTGTGGTGAATCATCTGGGTTAAGAGTCCCTCTATGGTTTACTCAGAAGGTCCGCGATGGCGTCGCGCCTCTTCCGAATCGTCGGGTCGTCTGCTCCAAGGAGGATGGCCCGGGAATAGTCATCGTGCGCCCCTTCGAGCATTTTACGGACGGCCTCTCTCGATATCTCCTGCTTGAGTCGGAACCCGGCCACGCGAAAGGAAAGTTCCGCACGGGCCAGCAGGGGATCCGGGTTTCTGGGATCGAGTTCCACCGCCTTGTCGAAGGCGTTGCGCGCGAGGCCCCACTCCTGGGACCGGCGCGAGGAGGCTCTCCCCAGATAAAACCAAAGCTTCGCGTCCTCGGGCCACCGAGTCAGGGCGCTGGTGCAGACCCAGATGAGCGGATTCCATTCCTGCCGCTTGTAGTGTTCCCTGGCCCGCTGTCCCCAGGCGTCGTGGCCGGGAGGCGGTGAGGGGGGAATCGGCGAACTGGTTGCCCATCGGGACGAGGGAAAGAGCGAGACGCCAATCTGGAGGCTCTTGAGCCGGGCGTGGAGGTCGGGCAGAGGGAACACGGTTACCGTGGGGCCCTGATCCGACACGACGAGAGCGCCGGCAGCCTCGTCGAAAGCGAGCGACTGTACCGGACCGCGAGACACCTCCAGCCCCCACAACGGCCGCCCTTCGGCAGAGTCCCAGACCTGGACAGTCTGGCCCCCCGTGGCCAGCAGGCGAGCGCCAACGAAGACGGCCGCAGTCACCGGCGTATCGGTCGGCCAGCCGCTTCCGGGCTTCCAGTCAACTGTCTGCCAAAGTTTCACTCCTCCTTCGGTCCCGACCGCGAGGACATCCCCATCGGGCGAGAGGGCGAGAGCGTGGACCGCCCCCGATTTGCCATCGAGTACCCGGGCCACATTTCCCGAGGCGACTTCGAGAGAGAAGACGCGGCCATCCAATGTCCCGGCGAGGAGGGCTTTTTCGCCGGGATGATAGATCAGTTGCGTGATCCTTGACGCCGGTTCGATCCGTTTGGACCAGGCAAGGGTTCCCTCTCGATCCCACAATGACACCTCACCCGATGCGGAGGCCGAGGCAAACTGTTTCCCATCGGGGGTGAATACCAGGGCGGTCACCGCAACGGCGTGGGCGAGTATCGCTCGCTCCAGGCTGCCGTCCCCAGCCTTCCAGAGGAGAATCAGACCGGCCTCATCGCCGGATGCAACCAGGCCGGCCCTGGCGTGCTGGGCCAGAGCGGTGATGGGGGCGGAATGGCCCGGCGCGGGGACGGTCAGAACGGCGCGATTCCCCGCGAGGTCCCACACTCGCAGCAGGCCCTGTGCGAGTACGGCCAGTCACTTCCCGTCTGGCGACAGTTGCCAGGGCAATCGGTCCAGGTCGAACGGCAAACCATCCTGGCGGCGCAGGGGACAGCGACTTACCTCCCTGTCCGCGTGGGCATCGTAGACCTTGACTTCTTTCGAGTCCGCGGCAAACACAAGCGCCATTCGCCGGGCCGCGTCGAAGCCAAGGCAGCGCTCACCCGGACCCAGCGCGAGCACTTGTTTCCCCGTGTCGAGGTGCCAGATGCCGCCACCGGACGGACCCAGGAGGGCGACGGCCGGTCCGTGTTCTCCCGGCCAGAGCACCTGGTCGCCGGCCCTTGTCAGCCATGCAGTGTCCCGGGCGAAGTCGCCGGTCCCACTCAGGCGAAACTCCTTCCCACCCATTCCGTCCTGGAGGATGAAGCCCCGACTGTCTCGCCAGAGCATCCAGCCGGTCGTTCCAAGGAAGTCGCGCTGGACGGCGATCACTTCGGAGGCTTCGGGGTCGTCCATGGGCATCGGCGACCCATCGGCCCAGCGCAGCCGGACACGACTCTCATCATCCAGCGCGACGACACAGTACGACGCCGACAGCCCGAGCAAGCGCGGCCGGGCCGGCCTGGCTCGCCGGAACGGCTCGCCGACGAGTTTCGCATCAGCCAGGCGGTAGATGCGTACATGGGCCTCTCCGGTCTCGTGCAAAAGACCACACAGCGCCACATGCCGGCCATCCGGGCTGATTTCCAGTTCGGGGAGGGTTGCGCTGCTCCACGGTTCCGCGTCCAGGGGCGACCGCTTGCCCGTGTTCAGGTCCCAGACAGCGATTCGATAAGGATCGTTCGGGTCGTCGCCGAGACCTTGATGGGCGACGTAAACAAAGTGCGTCGGAGACAGAACCCAGTGGTCCAGGTTG
>JBBSDR010000185.1:0-8662 GCA_038240465.1 Gemmatales bacterium | reverse complement strand
CTGGAGTAGCCCCGGCCCACGAGCGCCACCTTCCACAGCACGTTCTCGTTCGTCTTGCCGCCCCAGGTCAGGGGCAGGTCTTTCTCGCCGGTGTGTCCCACTCCGGTCGGGCCGCGCCAGCCGGGCCAGTCGCCGGCCCGGACTGTGCCGGAGCCGGCGAGCAGTAGCAGACAGAACGCTGCCTTGCCGATCAACCGCGTTGTGGGATTGCTCCTCTTTTGACTCCCTTACACCGCGATTGCCTCACTGCTTGACCGGCACGATTTCGACCGTGTGCGGCTTCATTTCCAGGGCCTTGCGCACCGCGGCGTCGAGTTCGGGCAGTTTCGCCATGCGATCCTTGATGGCAGCGTCTTTCTTCTCCTCGATCTCTTTCGGCGTCAGTTTCAGCCAGTCCGGCACTCCCGAGAGGACCACACCGCGGAAGATGCTGTCATGGTGATACTGGTTTTTCTTCTCGACAGCCGTCTTGACGGCTTTCACCTGGTCCGCGATCGGCCCGGCCGTCAGAGCGCCGAGAGCGATGTTGAGGCCCTTGGCCAACTCGTCCGACGTGGCTTGCATTACCTTCTTGCCGCCAAGCCGTACCTCGTACTGGCCTTGCTTCAGGCCGGTCACCTTGAGGCGATACTCGTTGAGTTCCTCGAGCAGCGGCGCCCACTTGAGGATCGACGCTGCCTCGGGCGGGAAGAACGGCAGCGCTTCGTCCAACTGGGTGAAGGTGAGGCCGTCTTCCTTCTCGCTGACATCGGTCACCTTGCAGTTCTTGGCGATCGCCGGCTGTTTCTTGGCTGCATCAATCTCAACAGAGGCGACGAGGGTCGGGAAGTTCAGCCCCTTGAGGATCGAGGCGGCCATCAGCGACTGCCCGGCGAATCCGGGATGCACCGGGTCACCGCCGGTGATGCGCTGGTACACGGGGGCCGCGCCGCGGGCCTTGTCCAGAACGCTGAGGTAGGGATGGAACTGATCGACGAACAGGCCGTCGTTCTTCTTGGCGATGTCGCTCACGCCCTCGGAGAACTTCTCAAGCGTCTGGTTGTAGCCGATCAGAGCCGTCTTGCCCGGTTCGCCGCCGTCGAGGGGCTGCGGCGTGACCCAGGCAACGCGGATCTTCGCGGCCTTCGCCTGGTCGGCCATGCCCTGCAAGCCCTTCATGTAAGGGTCGAAACGCGCCGCGTTGAAGCCGCCGTAGCCGCCGTCGTTCATGCCGAAATCGACCGTCATTGCGGTGGGGTTGTAGCGAAGGACATCGCGCTTGAAGCGGCCATTGCCGCCGCCGGAGGTGTCGCCGCCGATGCCGGTGTTGCGGAAAGTCAGCTTCCACGCCGGGAAGCGCGTCACGGTCCACATCTCGACATAGTTGCTGTAGAGATGCTGTTCGGTGATGCTGTCACCGATCATGACGACGGTGTCGCCATCCTTGAAGAAGAAGTCGGCGGCATGCGCGGGCGTGGCCCAGAGGGCGATGACCGCGGCTAGAAAGAGGAGAGTCGTTCTCATGAGGGTGTATTCTCCGCAGCAGACGTTCCTGGTTTTCGCTCTCGTCCCCTGGCCGGACGGCTGAGGAAGAAGCGATGATACATCAATCCACCGGCGCTGCCAATCATGCCGCACATCAGGGCAGCCAGCCCGCTGGCGAGGTCGGCCGTGTTGTTCAACAGCGTGATGACAAAAAAGGCCCCACCGACGAGAAACCCCAGGGCGAGGCCGATGTAAATGGCGGCGAGTGGGCCGTGGGCGGCTTTCATCTGTTCGAGCCGCAACTGTGCCTTCGACAGTTGCGGGATCTGTGCCGTGCCGCAGTGCGGACAGCAGAGGACATCGTCCTCGAATTCCACATTGCATTGCGGACACACGATGAGGGTCATTTCATCCAGGCGGGGTTCGAGGCAATCGTTGCGAGCCGTGGATGACGGACACAATTTCGACATCCTCTCCACGAAGCCGATAAAGAACTCGGTAGTCCTTGACGAGTCGTTCTCGCACTTCTTCCAGGTCATATTCTGGCACAACCGCACCGAGGCGAGGAAACCGGGTCAAGAGTTCCCCAACCTCTCTTACTTGCTGGGCAAACGTCTCGGCGCCTTGCACAGACGAACGCGCTATGTGGTCGCAGACCTCGTCCACGTTCGCAAGCGCGATAGGAGACCACGTCACTTGAGCCATCGTGATAGCCTCTGCATCGCTTCTTCATGAGGGATGCCCTCTCCTGCATCAAGTTGGCGCACTCCTTCTGTGATCTGCTCGCGCACATATAAGCGATAAAGGATCTCCTCAAACGTCAAATCATCCGGCATTTGCTGGACGATTTCGATGACAGCTTCCTTGGCTGACATGTTGGCCACCTCCGCTTACCAGTAACCTCGCTCGCTATTCTACCACAGGACGTTCCCA
Source organism: Gemmatales bacterium (assembly GCA_038240465.1). Taxonomy (GTDB): domain Bacteria; phylum Planctomycetota; class Planctomycetia; order Gemmatales; family Gemmataceae; genus JBBRIK01. Next base: position 6,265 of record JBBSDR010000185.1, on the reverse strand, counting down.
TTCTGCTGCTTACTTTTGCCTCCACCCGCCTCCCGCTCTCGACCTCAACCGTTCAACACGATTGCCGCCCCTGTCTCGACTGACTTCTCGCAGGCACGATGCAGTTGCACGCAAGCGATGGATTCGAGTCCGTAACGCCGCCAACCGTGGCGTCTTTTCTGGTTAACATCCGTGTTCTCCGCTTTCGCTTGCTGCTGCGCGAGGTCCCATAGCTCTCTGGAATCCGGGTCTTGATCGAGCGGCAAGCTCAGCGCTTCGGCCAGCATCTCCAACTCACGCTTCAGTTTGACCGACGAGCCAATCATGCCGCCAACCTGATCGAACAGTTTCCCTTCAGGATAGATAACCTCCTCAAACTCCATCGGGACGTAATAACCGCTCCCAATCCGGTGCAGCAGCAGGTGATTGAACCTCGGTCCGCCTCTTCTCGCATCACCCATGCCCACGCATAGGTAGTTGTCCATAAGCGGCTCGTTCTCGGGGAGAGGCACCACTGCGGGATTGCCGGGGGAAGGAAGCGGCTGACCATCCCATAGATAAACCGCAAGGCGGCACAGAAAATTCATGCCGACGTTCCAGTCGTATGCCCGCACGGACCAGGATTGCACCAGGTTTGGGTCGTCAGACTCCTTGTGTTCGGGCAATCCAGCCTCGTTCAAGGCTCGGTTCAGCAGGGCGAACTCTGCCTGAACCTGTTCAAACCCCTCGGGATCTTCCCGAGAACTGACTAGCTGTCCGACAACAATGGACATTCCCATGGGATTACTTCTTCGGTGGCGGTGTCCCCTGCTGCGCTTTCTCGCGTTCCTCCTGCTCCAGACGCAGCTTCTCCAGCCGCGTCAGCCGCTTCTCCGGCGGCTTGCCCGGCTCCGGCGGCTTCGTCACCACGACCGGAGTTGGCGTCGGCGCCGGCGTTCCAACCTTCGGCGGAATCGGCACGTCGATACGCAGTTCGGAATAACCCGTGTTCGCCACGACCGGCTCGCCGCTGTGCGTCAGCACCACCTGACAGAACAAGTTGCGATGCTGGCATGGAGGCGCGACCTTCGGCACCGTCAACTTGAAGCCGAACTCCTTCGTATCCTTTGTGATCTCCATCTCCGTCGTCGTCACATTCGCGGGCAGGCCGATCAGCTTCACTTTCGCCTTGCCCTCGAACGCCGCCAACTGCTGCACCTTGCAGAACAGTTCGGTGTCCTTGCCCTGCTCGCTCGCCGTGCGTTCCATGTTGAAGCTGACGAACGGCGCGGCGACCTCGATTGTCGCCAACTGCGACGACACCCACACGGGGCCATTGACGACAGTCGCCGAGGCCAGGACGGCGGTTTTCCACTTGCGAACGGGCGCGTTGGGAGCGGCGTTCATCGGCAGCAGCGTCTCGTTCTGGCTGGCGTTGATCGTCACCGCCGATGCGGACGACGTCCCCGGCGGGTTCCACAAGGGATAGACGGTGATCGGGCCAGTGAAGCCCGGCTTGCGCTCGGCGACGACCTTCAGGTTCATCGAGCCGTTCTGCACCAGCGGCGCCTTCGGCTCGACGATGCTGATCTTGAACGGTGCCTCGTCCGCGATGGCGAAAGCCGTCTTGTTGACCTGCGCCGTCCAGTAGATCGATTGCCCCGGCGCGCTGACGATGAACTCGGCCATCTGCGAGAAATGGCTCATGACCGTCTGCTTCGGATCGACCGGGAGACACGTCAATTTGCCGAGCGTGCCGCCAACCGCCGCACCTGCATCCGCCTCGAAGACGACAGGGAAGACGTCGTAGCCATTGAGCAGCGTATCGGCGTTCAGCTTCAGGCCCGCCGGCATGCCCTCGGCGCCGAAGACGGCATCGCCGCCCCAGTTGCCGCGGCCCGCCGACACCAACGTCGCGAAACGATTGCCGCGCGGCACCACGATCGTCTGCCGTTCCTGCGAATAGAGCGCGACCTTCGGAATCGTCACCGTCGTCGTGGCGACGACGGGCTGAAACTCGACCCGATAGAAGTACGTCGGGCCGCCTTTTTTCAGATGATCGGTGACGCTCAGCAGATATTCGCCGTCCGCGGGGACCGTCCAGCGGAAGTAGCTATCCGGCCCAATCGCGTCATCGTTGCCGATCAGCGCTCCACCCGCCGCGTTGTAGATCGTCATCACCGAGTCGAGCGGCGAGCCGAGGCGGCGTGCATAACAGTGGACGTCGAACGTCTGGCCGGCCTTGCCCTTGAAGCGGAAGAAGTCGATGTCGTCGTCCTTCTCGATGACGCCATTGAACGCCACCGGAACGAGTCCGTCGTACTTCGTCGCGGTCGCCGCAGTGTCATTCGGTTCCTGCTCGACGACATTGCCCACGTCGATGACGCGGAAAGGAATGCCTGACGGCGAGATGCCGCCCGCATCCTGACAGAAGAGACGGAAGTTAGGATCGGGCTTGGCGGGTAGCTTGATCTTCTGCTTGATCTCGCCCGTCGGATCGCCGAGGAAACGAACTTCGACCTCCTCTCCCGCCTTGCCGCCTGCCGGGACCACGCCGGTTGGACGCGGGAAGGAGCCGACGTGCAGCCGATACTGACAGCCGCCGTTGCCGCCGAAGGCGCTCTCGCGCACCTGGACGATATAGGTGCCGTCGGCGGGCGCGACGATGGCACACATGCCATCCTGCTTGTTGAGCGGCGAATCGTCGGAGGACGCCAGCTCGAAGCGTTTGCTGTCCTGAATCGCGACATAGGGATCGAAGAAAGTCCCGGCCAGACGCATGCCCTCGATCTCGACCGACAGCCTCTGGCCCTTCTTCAGTTCGACCGCGTAGTAATCGACGTCCTCGTTATCGACGACGCCGGTGACCGTGACGTTGAGCGGGATCTTCTGCGGCTTGTCGAAATCGCTGTTCGGCTCCTTCTCCTCGACGATGGGCAGAGCGCCGACCCAGAACGTGCGCATCTCGCTGATGCCGGTCTTGGTTCGCACGCGCATGCTGTGTTCGCCGAGGATGCAGTCGGCCGCGATCTTGATGGTGGCCTTGACCTGATTGTCGTTGACCACTTCGAGCTTCGCGGCGCTGAAGCCGGGCGTGTAGAACAGCACCTCGACCGCGTCCGTCAGGCGAGCGCCGTTGAAGAGGACAACGTTGTCGATGCCGCGCTGTCCGCCGCGCGGCGCGATGCCGCCCAGCGACGGCGACACGGCCTGGGCCGAGAATTCCCCACAGAGAATACAACACACACAGAGAAGAAGCCGCCGCATGGAGGAACTCCATCAAGAAACGAACAGCCGCTTGCGGCTTTGCAAGTCACCCTGCAAAGCCGCAAGCGGCAAAGGAGAATTTACGCCAGCAGTTCCTTGACGACCTTCGCCTCGCGGACGATGTCGATCGGACGATTGCCCGGGGCCATCAGCTTCTTCTCGTGGTTGATGCCGAGGCAGTGATAGACCGTGGCGGCCATGTCCTCGACGCCGAGCGGATCGTCTTCCGGCTCGGACGCCGTCGGATCGCTGGTGCCGTAGGCGAAGCCCTTCTTGATGCCGCCGCCCGCCAGGACGATTGAGAAGACCTTCGGCCAGTGATCGCGGCCGGCCGTGGCGTTGATCTTCGGCGTTCGCCCGAACTCGCTCGATACCATGATCAGCGTCGAATCGAGTTGGCCGCTGCGGTCGAGATCGCGGATCAGCGTCGCGAAGGCCTGATCGAACTGCGGCAACTGCGACAGCGTGCCGCCCTTGATGCCGCCGTGCAGGTCCCAGCCGCCATAGGTCATCGACACGAAGCGAACGCCCGCCCCGACCAGCCGGCGCGCGAGCAGCATGCGCTGTCCGGCGGCATTGCGGCCATACTCATCGCGCAGGGCCGGCTTCTCGGCGTTGATGTTGAATGCTTCCTTGGCCTTCTCCGAGCTGATCAGGCTGTACGCCCGCTGGTAGAAGGTGTCCATCGCCTGGAGGTTGTCGGCCTTCTCCTTGCCGGCGAAGTGATCGTTGACCGCTTCGAGCATGTTCTTGCGGGTATCGAAGCGCTTGCCATCGACTCCGCCCGGCAGGTTCAGGTCCTGGACCGAGAAGCCGCCGTTGGCCGGATCGCTGCCGAGGCTGAAGGGCGCGAAGGCGCTCGACAGGTAGCCGGAGCTGGCGAAGTTGGTCGGCATGGACGGAATGCAGACATACGGCGGCAGGTTGTTGCGAACGCCGAGTTCGTGCGACACGACGCTGCCCATCGACGGGAACGTCAGGGCCGGCGAGGGACGGTAGCCGGTGAACATGTTGTGCGTGCCGCGTTCGTGGGCCGCCTCGCCGTGCGTCATCGACCGGCAGACGCTGATCTTGTCGGCGACCTGGGCCGTCTGCTTCATGCACTCGTTGAACTGGATGCCGGGGACCTTGGTCGCGATGGAGGCCATCTCGCCGCGATATTCGATCGGCGCGAATGGCTTGGGGTCCCACGATTCCTGATGCGCCATGCCGCCCGGCATGAAGATGTGGATGAGCGACTTCGCCTTGCCTTCCTTCTGTCCGGGCTTTTCGGCGGCCTGGAGCCGGAAGAAATCGGCGAGGGTCAGTCCGAGTCCGCCCGCGAGTCCGACGTACAGGAAGCCGCGCCGCGAGGGTTTGCGGAAATGCGCGGGGTCATCATTCCACGTTCCGGTGACTTGCCGTTCCATTGTCGCGTTGTCTCCATGCGGGAGGGATCACTGCATCCTCCAATCGTGGGGATGCGAAAAAGGGGGCGGGTTGGTTGGCTTCCGAATCAGCAGGCAGGGTATCTTACCGAACCGCTTCAGGCAGTAGTCCTAGAGTATCCGGAGGGTCCGGGCAATTCAAGAGGTTTGTGAAATTCGTCACAAGAGAACTTCATCATGGCGGTCCTGATCGTTGGCACGCTCGACACCAAGGGAATCGAGATCGCGTTTGTCCGCGATCAAATACAGGCGGCCGGCCTGGGCGTTTTTGTCGCCGACGCGGGCGTTCTCGGCCCTCCTTTCTTCGCGGCCGACCTGTCGCGCGAGGGCCTCTATGCCGCCGCGGGGATTCGCTTTGAAGCCCTGAAAAAAGCGGCCGATCGAGGCAAGGCCATTGAGGCAGCGGCGCGTGGAGCAGCAGTCGTGGCCCGCGATCTCCATCGACGCGGCCAGGTCGATGGCGTCCTCGGTCTCGGCGGTTCGGCGGGGACAACGATTGCCACGGCGGCCATGCGTGCCTTGCCGTTTGGCGTACCGAAACTGATGGTCAGCACCCTCGCCAGCGGCCAGGTTCGGCCTTACGTCGGCGTCCGCGACGTAATGATGCTCAACTCCGTCGTCGATATCAGCGGACTGAATCGCATCAGCCGCATGGTCCTGACCAACGCGGCCCAGGCGATGATCGGCATGGTCCGGCGAGCGGGTGTGGACCCCGGTCGAGCGGGGGGTGTGAACCCCCCGGTACCCGCTGACAAACCCCTCGTCACAGCGACGATGTTCGGCGTGACGACGCCGTGCGTCGAGGCGGCGCGGAAGGTTGTCGAGGCGTCCGGATATGAGGTGCTGGTGTTTCACGCGACGGGCGTGGGCGGCATGACGATGGAGTCGTTTATTGGCGATGGCCTGATTCGCGGCGTCCTCGATCTGACGACGACGGAGTTGGCAGACGAACTGGTTGGCGGCGTACTATCGGCGGGGCCGGATCGTCTGACGGCGGCCGCGCTGCGCGGTGTGCCGCAGGTCATCTCGCTGGGGGCGCTCGACACGGTCAATTTCGGTCCTCCGGAGACGGTGCCGCCGAGATTCAAGGATCGGCGCTTCTACCAGCACAATCCGACGGTGACGCTGATGCGGACGACCCCGCGTGAGATGGACCAACTCGGCAAGGAGATCGCCCACAAGGCCAGTGCCGCGAAGGGACCGACGGCCGTGCTGGTGCCGCTGCGCGGCGTGTCAGCCATCGACGCCGAGACTCAGCCTTTCTGGTGGCCGGAAGCGGACCAGGCGCTGTTTCAGAGCTTGCGCAACTGGATCAGTCCCGATGTATCGCTCATCGAACTCGATTTGCACATTAACGATCCCGCCTTCGCCGAGGCCACCGCGCGAACCCTGCTCGATCTCATGAAGTGAGGCCAGAGACCAGGCGCAACCGCGGAGCCGTCGCAAGAACGGGTTCCGGGTCCTGAAGGCTTGCCTGCCCAACTTCCGTCAATGCCAATAGAGGAATCTTGCGGCCTGTAGGAATTGGAGTGACTCAACTCAGCAACGAAAAGGGGTCAAACCCCGATCCAAATTTAGGAGCTAATCAAATTTGGATCGGGTTTTGACCCCTT
>JBBSDR010000184.1:0-8679 GCA_038240465.1 Gemmatales bacterium | reverse complement strand
GGTTGTCGCCATGGTGCAGGACTACAACACTCGCGAAATCCTGCACGCCGTTCAGTTTGACGGCTAGGACGCTAAGTAACCCGACGGGCGAGCGGCGCGAGGACACTCGCGCCGCTCGCCAGGCAGAGGGCGGCGTGACCCTGTGGAATGTCTCCTCGGGCCAGGCGCTGGCGCTGGTGTCGCAGCGGACCCAGATTCGCGAGGCCGCCTTCTCGCCCGATGGCAGGACGCTGGCCCTCGACCAGGGCGAGGGCCGGATCTTCGTTTATGAGCTGGCCTCGGAGACGGAGCGGCGAACCTATGTGCGCAAGGGGGAGGAGCAGGAGCCGATACTCGTCTCTCGACGTGGGCAACTCGGCGCGTTCAACACGATGACGAGTCGAAACCTGGCCTTCGCGCCGGACGGCCGCCGCATGGCGTTCGCGAGCGATAACCGCATCATCCACGTCTGGGACCTGCTGACCGGCGAAGAGGTGGGCCGGCTGGCGGGGCATCAGGGCGACGTGTCGGCACTCACCTTCGCGCCGGACAGCAAGACGCTCGCCTCGGCCGGTGAGGACGCGACAGGGCTGATCTGGGACATGACCGCTCTGAAGAGTGCGACGAAACCGCCGGCCAGGTTCGACGACAAGGTGATCGAGAAGCTATGGGACGAGTTGCAGTCGGCGACGGCGGCCCCGGCATTTGTGGCGATCGGTTCGCTGATCGAGTCGCCGGCGCAGACCGTGCGGTTGCTGGATCAGCGACTGAAGGCGCCGGAGGCCGTTGCCGAGGCGCGGCTGGAGAAACTGATTGCCGACCTCGACGCGCGCCGCTTCGCCACGCGCAAGAAGGCGCTGCAGGAACTGGAGAAGCTCGGCGCGCTCGCGGTCCCGGCACTGACGCGAACGCTGGCGGGAAAGACGTCGGAGGAGCAGAAAAAGCGAATCCAGGAACTGGTGGACCGCGCGAAGGGACAGACGCTGACGCCGCTCCAACTCCAGATCGTCCGCGCGGTCGAGGTGCTGGAACGCGCCGGCACAGCCGAAGCGAAGTCTGTCCTGGAACGGCTGGCGCGCGGGCCGGCCGGCGCCTTGGAGACAGAACAGGCACGAGCCGCCCTGCGCCGCTGGCGCTGATAGACGGACTCAGGACCGACGGCGAAATAATGGGTTGCCGCTTGCGGCTTAGCGGGCGTTAGCGCGCGGTCCGCTAAGCCGCAAGCGGCAAGAAAGAGGGAAGTAATTTCGCCGCCGAGCAGTCCCGCTCAGGGTGCGGCCGAAGGACAGAGCGTCGAGCGGAACTGCTCGGCGGCGCGCGCCAGTTCCAGCAGGACGGTCAACGGCGGCGTAATCATGTGATTGTTGATCCGGCCAACATGCTCGGCCGTCCGCGCCAGGCTCTGCAGCGCGGTCAGTTCCGGCGCCGCGCGCCGGGCGCAGTTCGCACACACCGGCCGTGTCTGCCCGGCATGGTACAGTTGCAGTCCCGGCTCAAGGACAGCCGGCCCGTCGCACAGGGCGCAAGCCCCCTCAAGGCTTTCCACACCGTATAGCAGTGCGAACTGACTCATTGGCTCCATCCTTTCAGCGGGAGATACTCTCTGTTTCCGTCACTCTTTGGATCGGCTCTTCCGCAGTCGATTCCGTCTTGTTTTCCGCTCACCGGCGAGCGTTCCTCGCTGCCGTCGTCAGGGTTGACCCTGTTCCACAAGGAATTCGCATGACGTGAAGTAGTCAAGAAACCATCGTCGTGTGAAACGAGCGAGGCTTCTCCGTTCGTGCCGCCGGCGCGGGGTGAAGCGAGCCTGTCGATTGGCAAGAGAATGCAGCCGTCCTATAACCACACCAGACATCGCAAGCCGAGGACCGAGCATGAACATTCACGAGTATCAGGCGAAAGAGTTGCTGGCGGCAGCGGGGGCGGCCATTCCCCGCGGGACCGTCGTCACGTCCGTCGCCCAGGCGCTGAAGGCGTTCGACGACTACGGCGGCGTGCCGGTAGTCCTCAAGGCGCAGGTCCATACCGGCGGCCGCGGCAAGGGGCAGTTCAAGGGTTCCGGCAAGGATTACGGCGGCGTCAAGTATATCACTAACCGCGAGAAGGTCGCCGAGGTGGCCGAGGTGATGTTCAAGTATCCGCTGGTGACCAAGCAGACCGGCGGGAAGGGCCAACCTGTCTCGAAGCTCCTCGTGCAGGTGGCGGTGGACATTGCCCGCGAGGTCTATCTCGCGGTGGCCCTTGATCGCGCCCGGGGAATGCCGATCATCATGGCGTGCGCCGAGGGCGGCGTCGAGATCGAGGAGGTGGAGGCGAAGACCCCCGAGAAGGTCCTCAGGAGGGTTGTCGATCCGGATCGCGGCTTGCTGCCGTATCAGTCGAATCGTCTTGCCTACGAACTGGGCTTCACGGCCGCGGAGGCGCCGAAAGCCGAGGCGATCATGAAGGCGCTGGCGAAGGTGTTCCTCGACAAGGACTGTTCGCTGGCCGAGGTCAATCCGCTGGTGGTGACGCCGACCGGCGAAGTGCTGGCCCTGGATGCGAAGATGGCTTTCGATGACAGCGCCCTGTTCCGCCATCCCGAACTGGAGGCGATGCGCGACCTGGCGGAAGAGGACGCGGCCGAGGTTCGGGCGGCGAAGGCGAACCTGAACTTCATCAGCCTGGACGGCAACATCGGCTGTCTGGTCAACGGCGCCGGCCTGGCCATGTCAACGATGGACATTATCGATTTTCACGGCGGCAAGCCGGCGAACTTCCTCGACGTCGGCGGCGGTGTGACGGCGGAGGGCGCGATCGAGGCGTTTCGGATCATCCTGTCCGATCCGAAGGTGAAGGGCATTCTGGTGAACGTCTTCGGCGGCATCGCCAAGTGCGATCTGATCGCCGAGGCATTAATCAAGGCAGGCCGGGAGGTCGGCTTCAAGGTGCCGGTAGTGGTGCGGCTGGAGGGAACGAACGCGGACAAGGCGCGCGAGATCCTCAAGGCGGCATCGAGCGAGCTGCCGATGATGCAGACGGCGACGGGGATGACGGAAGCAGCGAAGAAAGTGGTGGCGGCGGCGAAGTGAGAGCGTTCGAGCAAAGGAATCGCGACTGGAAATACCGGGGAGAGTCCCATGCGTGAACTGATCCTTGAGAGATTGCAGCAACAACCGTTCGAGCCATTCCGGATCAGCCTGACGAATGGCTCAAAGTACGACATCCTGTATCCCGAACTGGCGGAGGTGACGGAAACGAGCTTGCGCCTGTATCGCATGGATCACACCGTCAACCCGCCGGCGCGGACCTGGATCTCCATGATTGCCCTGCGCCACATCGTCTCTCTGGAGGACCTGAGTATCGACAGCCCGGTGGTAATTTCATCCCGAAGCGCCAAGGAGCAGTGAGGTAAAGGGAGGATACCACGATGGCGACGGTCGGAACGCAACTGATGACGGCGGAGCAGTTCTACGACTTCACTCATCGACCGGAAAATGAGGGAAAGTTCTTTGAACTGGAACAAGGGGAGGTCGTCGAAATGTCACGACCGGGGAAGCGTCATGGACTGATCTGTGCGAACTTGGCGGGCATTCTCAGAAACTATGCTGTGCAGCGCAAGAAGGGCTATGTCTGCTCCAACGACACCGGCGTCGTCGTGCAGCGGAACCCCGATTCCGTGCGTGGTCCTGATGTCCTGTTCTTCGAGGATGCCACGCTGGTCGAGGAGGTCGAGGAGAAGTACGGCGAAGGTCCGCCCCTGCTTGCGGTAGAAGTCCTGTCCCCAAACGACACGCACAAAAGTGTCAGTGAGCGAGTTCGGGAGCAACTCCGCTTTGGGACGCGCCTCGTGTGGGTGTTGGACCCGGATGGTCGGAGTGTCCTGGTGTACCAGAGGGGAAAACAGCCCAGCATCGTCGAGGAGAAGTTCCTCAAGGAGAACGAAGACCTGACCGGCGAGGACGTCCTGCCGGATTTCCGTTGCCGGGTCGTCGAGTTCTTCGCCTTGCCGGGCCAATGACACGATGGCAAGAGGGACTATCAGCAGGAGGGTGCCATAATGGCAACAGTCGGAACGCAACTGATGACGGCGGAGCAGTTCTACGACTTCGTCCATCGGCCGGAGAATGAGGGCCGTCACTTTGAACTTGAGCGAGGGGAGGTTGTGGAAATGCCGCCGCCCGGAGAAGTACACGGGGTCATCTGTGGTCTGATCGTCCATTTCCTCAACGTCTACCTCTTTCAGCGGCGAGCCGGATATGCTTGCTGCAACGATAGCGGAATGCGCGTGAGCCAGGCTCCGGACACTGTTCGTGGCCCGGACATCCTGCTGTTTCTCGAAGCTCGCCGCTTTCACGATCTCAGCCCGAAGTACTCAGACGGAGTCCCCGCTCTCACAGTTGAGGTCTTCTCGCCGAGCGACCGCTGGGGAGACATGGTCCTGCGAGTGGGGCAGTTTCTCCGTCGCGGCGTCAAGATCGTCTGGGTTGTCGATCCCGAGGCGAGAACCGTATCCATCCATCGCTCTGGCGAAGAACCCAAGGCGCTCGATGAAACGGAAGAGTTGACGTGTGAGGAGGTGCTTCCTGGTTTTCGCTGTCGCGTTTCCGATTTCTTCTCGCTGCCCGGTGAAGTTGCGGAGTCCACATGAGCCGTTTGCGAGAGCGAATGTGGAAGGACATGGCTTATCGGCTCGAACGGCCTCAATTCATCCGCACCTGGGCCAAATGCGAAATTTTCCTGGGATTGGCGGCTGTCGCCTTCGGACTGTTGTTCGGGAGCCACCTGGTCGCAAGACCGATCGCGGAGTTTGAATGGACCCTGACCGCCGCCTCTCTCGCCCTCATTGTGCTGGGGGGTTATCTGGCGCTGGCGGGACAGCGGAGTCATCTGTATCAGTCGAGTTTCGAGCAGACGGCATTCCTCCTTGAGGAAATCCGGTCACAGCAGATTGCGAAGGACATTCCCTCTCATGAGCATCCTCGTTGACAAGAACACGCGCGTCATCGTTCAGGGACTCGGCAAGGCCGGCCTCTTCCACGCCAGACAGTGCCAGGAATACGGCAAGCAGTTCGGCGCCGAGACCATCGTCGGCGCCGTCAAGCCGGGCAAGGGCGGCACCGCGCAGGAAGGCTTTCCCCTGTTCAACAGCGTTGCCGAGGCCGTCGCGAAGACCGGTGCCAACGCCAGCATGATCTTCGTGCCGGCGTCGGGGGCCGCCGACGCCATCATGGAGGCGGCCGACGCGGGCATCGGCGTCATCATCGCCATCACCGAGGGCATTCCCGTGCTCGACATGGCCCGCGCCATGCGCTTCGTCAAGCAGACGAAATCGCGTCTGATCGGCCCCAACTGTCCCGGCGTCATCACGCCGGGACAGTGCAAGATCGGCATCATGCCCGGCTACATCCACAAGCCCGGCCCCATCGGCGTCATCAGCCGCTCCGGCACGCTGACTTACGAGGGCGTCCATCAACTGACCAATCTCGGTCTCGGCCAATCGACCTGCGTCGGCATCGGCGGCGATCCGGTCGCGGGCAGTTCCTTCATCGACATCCTCAAGATGTTCCAGGACGATCCACAGACGGAAGCCATCCTGATGATGGGCGAGATCGGCGGCGCGGCGGAGGAGCAGGCGGCGGCATTCATCCAGGCGAATGTGAAGAAGCCCGTCGCGGCCTTCATCGCCGGCAGGACAGCGCCTCCGGGACGGCGCATGGGCCATGCCGGGGCCTTTGTCGATGGCGGCAGCGGCACGGCCCAGGGGAAAATTGACGCCCTCCGCGCGGCCCGCATCCTCGTCGCCGACAGCCCCGCCGACCTCGGCGTGACCCTGCAGCAAGCCTTGAAGCGCGGCGCCTGAAAGGGGCAGGCTCGAATGTTTCGCTTCTCGTCCGCGTCTGGAAATGGTACACCTGAAAGCAGACGTCCTCCTTCCCTCCGAGGTGACAGCACAATGAAAGCGCGTCTTACCGTGGTCTTCGCGGCAGCGCTGCTCCTGACGGGAGCAGCCTTCGCGGCGAACCTCAAATCCGGGCCGCAGAAGGGGGAATCCCCCAGCGTCTTCGACCCGGAACACTGCACCGGCCCCGACAAGGGCAGCAAGAGTTGCCTGGTCTGAAGCAACGGGGGCAACCCTGTCGCGATGATCTTCGCCCGGGAGATCAGCGACAGCTTGACCGGTCTGGTCAAGAAGATCGACGCCGCCACCGTCGCCAACAAATCCGCCAACATGGGCAGTTTTGTCATCTTCCTCAACGACGACGAGGACCTTCCCAAACGGCTCGCCGACCTGGCCAAGAAGGAAGACATCAAGAAGACGATCCTGGCCAAGGACAACCCCGCGGGACCGGAAGGCTACGACATCCCCAAGCTAGCCGACATCACGGTCATCCTCTACACCAAGCGCAACGTGAAGGCCAACTACGTCTTCAAGAAGGGCGAACTGAAGAGTTCGGACATCGACAAGATCCTCGCGGACCTGCCCTTGATCCTGCCGAAAAAATAACCCGCCAACGCAGAAATCCGAAATCCGAAATCCGAAAGAAGACAAGAGAAGAACACGCTCCACTCCTCTTCGTCTTTTTTCGGATTTCGGATTTCGGATTTCGGATTTGCTAAAGGTTGACCCTGTCCGGCAGGGCTGATATGATCAGATAGATTTTTCAAATAGGATCCCTTCACCGGCGAACTACTCTGGGAGCGACGTTTACCAGCGGGGGTGAACGGCGCGGAGAGTGGCACGCAGCCCTTGAGGATTGGGTCCGACCCGAACACCACATCGCAGAAGGAGTGGGACATGACGCTGGATGAAGTAAAAAAAAGATTCGTCGAGGAAGTCAAGCTTCGCGCCTACGACGACAAGTACATCGACAAGAACGAGGAGCGCGAGATCCTCCAGATCGCCCTGCAAGCCGGCATCACCGTCGATTCCGCGCGCAGCGCGCTCGCCCAGGTGTGCGAGGCCAACAACTACGTCCTCGAAAGCAAGGTGATGTCGCAGATCAAGGACCTCGTCGAGATCCAGGCCGCCAACGATGGCAAGGTCGATGAGAAGGAGTTCAACGACGCCGTTTCCCTGTGCAAGAAGGCCACCCAGGGCAAGAAGAACGACGTCCAGTGCAAGCGCATGGTGATCCAGGTCATCGACGATAACGCCTACAAGGTCAAGACGGGCATGTTCTCGAACTGGTTCGCGCGCGTGAAAAAGGAAGTCGGCGTCGCCTGAGACGGCCGCAGTCGGTCCCGCTTGCGTTTCGCGCTCGATCGTGAGACGCAGGCGGTTCAGGGCAGCACTTCCAGATACTCCACCTCCGGCAGCCGCTGGCGCAACTCCTGTTCCAGTCCCAGCATCACGGCCATGATCGTACTGGGGCAGCCGCTGCAGACGCTGCCAAGACGCACCTGCACCACGCCATCGCTGACGTCGCAGACCTCGATGCCGGCGCCGTCCAGATGCAGAATCGGCGCGACTTCCTCGCGCAAGATGCGCGTCACCCGAACCTTCAAATCGGTCATTGAAACCTCCCCGAGTTATACGTCGGCAGAGAAGCAAGGCACGCCTGCTTGTAGCCGAAGTCGCCAGACTTCGGGCCAGCAAGGCACCCGAAGTCTGGCGACTTCGGCTACGAGGGATCTTCTTCCTTGCCAGCGAATTACCCCAAACCGGCGAGCCGAGACGCTTCCGCGACGTCGCGCCGCAACTGCTCGCGCAGGTCATCGACACCGGCAAAAGTGCGCGTATCGCGCAGCCGGGCCACAAAATCAACCCCGAGGTCCGCGCCGTACAGGTCGCCCTGGAAGCCGATCAGGTGGACTTCGACCTTGTGCGTCTTCTCGCCGAACGTCGGATTCGGGCCGATGTTGGCAGCGCCGGCCCAGACGCTGTCGGGCAGGATGACGCGCACCGCGTAGACGCCGATGCCCGGCGCGAACGTCAGCAGTGGCTCCAGGTTGGCCGTTGGAAACCCGAGAGTTCGGCCGCGTTTCTGGCCGACGCTGACCCGGCCATGCAGACGATAGGGACGGCCCAGCAAGCGCGCCGCTGTCGCCACGTCGCCGCGCTCGAGAGACGTCCGGATTCGGCTGCTGGAGACGGCGCCTCCCTCGATGGACACCGGCGGCACGATGCTGAGCAGCACGTTCGCGTCGCGGCAGAGCGAACCGAGGCGATCGATATTGCCGGCCCGGCGATGACCGAAGTGAAAATCCTCGCCCTCGACCAGGCCGCGAACGGCCAGGCCCTCAATCAAGACGCGCTGGAAGAACTGTTCCGGTTCTAGTTGCAGCAGTTCCGGCGTGGTCCGCAGAACGACCGTCTCGTCGGCCCCCAGGGCGAGCAGAAAGGCGGCGCGGTCGGCGGGCGTCGTCAGCAGCGGCAAGAAGCGTTCCGGCCGGAGCAACTGGAGCGGATGGGGATCGAACGTGAGGACGACGGCCGGTCCCTGCGCCAACCCGGCCAGCCGGCGGGTCTCGGACACAAGGGCGGCGTGGCCGAGGTGAACGCCATCGAAGTTGCCGATGGTGACCGTCCCTCCGCGGCAGACGGCGGCAGGTGTTTGGTCCCAGTCGAGCGTGTGAATGGCCATGATCGCAACGAACTGCTTCTCCTCTGACAGAGACGTTCGGGTTATCTTCCGGATTGGAGCGCCGGCTGTCCATGCCCGGCGCGGAAATCCGTGCCTCGAAAGGATTCCGTCGCGGCCGCGTATAATGCCAGAG
>JBBSDR010000183.1:0-8708 GCA_038240465.1 Gemmatales bacterium | reverse complement strand
TGATCGAGGAAACCGGCATCAATGACCGGGGCGAACTCCGGCAACTTCGCTGCCTCTTCCGCCAGCAGCCGCGTGTACATCTGCAACCGCGTCAGGCGCTGATAGCCGAGCCCCTCGCGCTGTTCCACCATGCGCGCCAGCGTCAGCACCAGGGCGTTGCGCGTATCGATCAGCGTACTGTCGCTGGCCCGGAGGTTGTGCTGCAACTCCTCGTTCAGGGCGAGCAGATGATGGTTGAGGTGATCGCTGCGGTCCTGGGCCTGCTTCAGTCGAAGCGCCGCCTTGACGCGCGCCTGAAGCTGGACGACGCTGAACGGCTTGGACAGGAAGTCGTCGGCGCCCGCGAGGAGCATGTTGGCCAGGTCGTCGGGATTGGCCAGGCCCGACATGGTGATGATCTTCAAATGCGATACGGGCGGCTTCAGACGCAGTTCGCGGCACACGTCCAGGCCGGACATCTCGTGCATGTTGATGTCGAGCAGCACCAGGTCGAATGGTTTCTGCTCGATTATCGCCAGCGCCTCCGATCCGTCGCCGGCCTCGTCGCACTCGATTCCCGCGGCGCGCAGGACGCGACAGCAGAGTTCGCGCGGGGCCGGCTCGTCATCGACGACCAGGACCTGCGGCACTCGTTCGGGAACTTGCATGGTGGAAGGCAAGTGGCGCGGCGTCATTTGATAGGCGGACTGATCGGCGATGGCTTCGGCCAGCGAGATGTGCGGATGCCGGCCTGTTGTCGCCCACGGCAGCAGGGCCTGGCGCACCGCTTCCGGCGTCGCGAAGCGGTCGTCGGGCTTGATGGCCATCATCCGGCGAACGATCGCATCCAGCTCGCGCGGCGTATCGGTCCGCAGGGCGCAGACCGATGGCGCCTGCTGAGTCATCCGGCGGCAGAGTTCCTCGGCCAGGTTCTTGCCCGGAGGAAACGGCAACTGGCCGGTCAGACACCAGTACAGGGTCCCTCCCAGTCCGAAGAGGTCGGCGCGGATATCGACCGCGCTGGCGTCCTGCACCTGTTCGGGAGCCATGAAGTCAATGGTCCCCAGCAGACAGCCCGGCTCGGTAACGCGGTTGAAGGCGCTGCGCGTCAGACCGAAGTCGAGCAGTTTGGCGACACCTTCGGGCGACACGATGACGTTCGATGGCTTGATGTCGCGGTGTACGATGCCGTGCTTGTTGGCCTCGCCCAGGGCGTCGGCAACCTGCTGAACGATGTCGCACGCCTGCGTCACCATCAGCGGCCCGTGTTCGATGACGTACTCTTCGAGGTCCTGGCCGGGGACGTACTCCATGACGAAGTAGTGCAGCGTTGGGCCGTGGCTGCTCGGACTGGCCAACTCGCCGGCGTCGATGGCGGCGACGATGTTGGGATGGACGAGCTGGGCGATGGCGCGAACCTCGCTGTAGAAGCGGAGGAGCAGGTTGGGCGGCTGATCGGGGTCCATGGGCAGGACCTTGATGGCCACCTGGCGGCGAAGGCGAATGTGTTCCGCCTTGAAGACGACGCCCATGCCGCCGGCGCCGATACGATCCAGCACGCGATAGTTGCCCAGGATCATGCCGAACGTCGTACCCGCCTCGATGCGGCTGGCCTGGTAGCGGTTCAGCAGCCCATGACCGACCAGGGTGTCGAGGAAGCTGTGGGTGTTGCGGGCCGACAGGACCTCCTGCTGTTTGGAGGCGGCCAGCCGCTGCCAGTCTTCTTCGAGAACAAAATTGCCTTCGAGAAGCTCGTCGAGCATCTCTTCCATGTCCGGCGGCGAATGATCCAGAACATCCACCACGGATCGGCTTGAACGGAGGCGAACGGAGGCTGACATGGCTGCTCCGGGCGAAGGATGGCGCTGAAGGAGAGACTCAGAGGGGCTTCCTTTTTCACAACTGTCAGAAGCATAACATGACGCTCTGCCTCATGGCGGACGCAACTCTCCTGGCGCGAGAAAAACTTGAAAAGGATTCGCGCCCTGTCTGAATCTTGCGTCCCGGGCGCGACGATCCGCGCATCTCGTGCGCCTGCATGATGGATTTCGGCTCAGGACGGCTTACAATCACCATTCGGTTTGCCGCAAGCGGCGAAATAACTTCCCGCCGCTTGCGGCTTAGCGGTCGTTAGCGGGCGGTCCGCTAAGCCGCAAGCGGCAAGAAAGAGGGAAGTTATTCCGCCGTGGATCCGAAGCCGCAAGCGGCGAAGAAAGGGGAGTCTCATGGCAGGCAAGCCGCGAGTGTTTGTCACGCGAATCATCCCCGAGGTCGGTCTGAGCCGCATCCGCGCCGAGTGCGACGCCGAAATCTGGCCGGAACCGCTGCCTCCGCCCTATGAGGTGCTTCTCCAGAAGATCGCGGCCTGTGACGGCCTGGTGTCGCTTCTGACGGATCGCATCGACCCGGCCCTGCTGGACACGGCACCCCGTCTGAAGGTGGTGAGCAACTACGCGGTCGGGTTCAACAACATCGACGTCAAGGCGGCCACCGAGCGCGGCATCTGCGTCGGCAACACTCCCGGTGTGCTGACCGACGCGACGGCCGACATGGCTTTCTGTCTGCTCATCGGCGCCGCGCGCCGCATCGTCGAGGGCGACCGCTACAGTCGTTCGGGTGCGTGGAAGACCTGGGAGCCGCTCGGCCATCTCGGCCAGGACCTCGCCGGCAGGACGCTCGGCATCACCGGCATGGGCCGCATCGGCTACGCTTTGGCAAAGCGCTGCAAGGGCTGGGACATGCGCATTCTGTACCACGACGTTTACCGCTCCGAGAAGGCGGAGAAGGACTTCGGCGCCGTCCAGGTCGATTTCGATACGCTGCTGCGCGAGTCGGACTTCGTCTCGGTCCACACGGACCTCAACGACCAGACGCGCGGCCTGTTCAACGCGGCGACGTTCAAGAAGATGAAGCGGACGGCGGTGTTCATCAACACGGCGCGCGGGCCGATCGTGGATCAGAAAGCGCTGGTCGAAGCTCTGAAAAGTGGGACGATCTTTGCGGCGGGACTCGACGTGACGGACCCCGAGCCACCCGCGGCGGACGATCCGTTGCTGAGCCTGCCCAATGCGATCGTGGCCCCTCACATCGCCAGCGCCACGGTGGGAACACGCGACGCGATGGCCGAGATCTGCGCCAACAACTTGAGCGCGGGCCTGAATGGCCAGAAGCTCCCGGCGTGGGTCAATCCCGAGGTTGAGTCGAAACGGCGGCGTTGAGTGAATCCTCCCGAAGCTGTTCCGAACAGTTCGATTGTTCCGGTTGGATAAAGATTGCGGTCCGATCTGGCCGATAACACTTTCAGAAGCCGAATCCTGGTTCGGCGTCCACGCATCGTCGTGCCTTTACCGTTCAACCAGTTCCGCTCAGCGCCGCTGCTCATCTCGAGCGCAACGCCGGAATCTGGAGGGAACTCGATGAAACGGTCCCATGTCGGACTCGGTGTTGAATTGCTCGAAGACCGCTGCACGCCAGCCGTCGTCCCCCTGCCCGTCCTGTCCCTGGCCGCCGGCGGGGTGGTCTGGGGAGGCGAGGGAACGACGGCCCCGGGCATCGGCCTGATGACCCAGGATGCCCAGGGGAATGTCGCGCCGGCCTCTGCCAGTCCGTTCGCCATCCTCCAGGCTTCACAAGATGCGGCCGACGGCACGTTCCAGAACGCCTATGACGGCGCGTTTGCGCTTTCGGTCAACGGCACGATCTTCCAGAACAACCACGCCGGCGCAGTGGACCTCACCGGGACAACCCTCACGGCCGCGACTCAGACGATCGCTGGACTCAATACCACCGTTCAGTATTATTTCGACCCCAACAGTCCCACGGTCCGCGCCCTGTACAGCTTCACCAATTCCACGACGGCGGACATCAGCGCCGCTGTTCGCTGGGGCAACAACATCGGGACTGCCGCCGGAGATACTCCGCTCCTGGTGACGTCCAGCAACGGCAACAACGTGCTGGAGGCCACGGACCGCTGGTTCATCACGCGGACCGGCTCGGCTTCCGGCCTGTATCTCGACTGGACCCGGTTCGGTCCCGGCAGCGTCCGCGCCACTCCCACGGTGACGAACATTCCCGGCCAGGGGACGGACCCGAGCTTGTTCACGGATCGTTACGACATCACGGTCGCGGCCGGCCAGACTGTCCGCTTGATGGTCTTCGGGCAGGTCTCATCCACCCGGGGCGACGCGACAGCTCGCACCTCGACGTTCGACAGCACCACCAGCCTGCAAAACGCCGGTCTGCTGTCCGGATTGACGGCCCAGCAGTTGAGCGAGATTGTCAACTGGGACCTGAGTCCCGCGCCCGCCATCACCAGCGCCGCGACGGCGGCTTTCGCCATCGGCCATCCGAACGAGTTCACCATCACCACGACCGGTTCGCCGGCGCCGCTCTTGACACTGACGGGAAACCTGCCCGGCGGCATCTCGTTCGTCGATCACGAAAACGGGACGGCGACGATCAGCGGCACGCCGACGTTCTTCGAGAATGGCACTTACCCGGTGACGATCACCGCCCAGAACGGCAGCGGCCCCAGCGCGACACAGACCTTCACTCTGACAGTTCCCGTGATCTCCTCTCCGCGCTTCGTGGTCTTCGGCGCGGATGCCGGGGGCGGACCTCACGTCAAGGTCATCAATCTGGATGGTTCGATCCGTTTGAGCTTTTTCGCCTACGATCCGGCGTTCGCGGGAGGAGTGCGCGTTGCCTCTGGCGACGTCAACGGCGACGGCGTTCCCGACATCATCACGGCTCCCGGAGCAGGAGGCGGCGGCCACGTCAAGGTGTTCGACGGTAGCAACGGGGCATTGCTGGACGACTTTGTCCCTTACGAAGGCTTTCCCGGCGGCATCTTCGTTGCGGCCGGCGACGTCAACGGCGACGGCAAGGCGGACATCATCACCGGGGCGGACAGCGGCGGCGGACCTCACGTCATGGTTTTCAGCGGGGCCGATCTGTCCGTGCTGGCGAGTTTCTTCGCCTTTGATCCTTCCTTCACGGGAGGAGTGCGCGTCGCGGCCGGCGACGTCAACGGCGATGGCCGCGATGATATCATCACGGGCGCGGGTCCGGGAAGTCAGCCGACCGTGACGGTCTTCGACGCCCTGACTCTCGACAAGCTACAGAATTTCCTGGCCTACGCGCCGACGTATCGGGGAGGAGTATTCGTGGCGGCGGGCGACACCAACGGCGACGGCATCGACGAGGTGATTACGGGACCCGAGTCATCGACTCGATCGGTGAAGATCTTCAACGGAACCAGCCTGGCCCCCCCCGCGAGGTTCCTGGCCGCATCGGCGGCGTCGGGCGTAACGCGCGTCGGCGCAGTGGACTTCAACGGCGACGGCAAGGCCGATGTCCTCTACGGGGCCGGTCCGGGTTCGACCGTTGCGGGCGTCGTCGATGGTGCCACGCTCCAGGCGCTGGACACGTTTTTCACCTACGACCACGCCTTCAGGGGCGGCGTGTTCGTCGCCGGTTCCCGCGCCCTGCATGGCCCCGCGGCGGCCGCAGCATGATCCAGGCGCCGGCCTCAGGCGGCGCAGCGGATACATCCGCTGCGCAAGCCGCGGGGAGGTTGACCTCAGTTCTGGAGCGGGTAGAGTGAAGGGAGTGGCTCGGCGCTCGAATTCCCTCCCATCACCCTCCTCCTATTCATGCTCCGTTGCAGTATTGGCCTGATTGTTCTCCTCTCCTTTTGCGGACCGGCACAGTCCGGCGACAAACCGGATCCCGCAAGCATCGAGTTCTTTGAGAACCGCATCCGGCCTGTTCTCGTCAAACATTGCTATTCGTGTCACTCTCAGGATGCCGCCCGGACCGGCAAGCTCAAGGGCGGACTCCGTCTCGACAGCCGGGCCAGCGTACACAAGGGCGGCGACAATGGCCCTGTTCTCGTTCCCGGCAAGCCCGCCGCGAGTCTCCTGATCAAGGCGCTCCACTACAAGGAGGACGACCTCCAGATGCCGCCGAAGGGCAAGCTGCCCGAGGCGGTGATCGCGGACCTTGAGACGTGGATCAAGCTCGGCGCTGCCGATCCGCGCCAGGGTCCAGAAGTCGTGTTGACTCCCGCCGAGCGCGCCAGGACACACTGGGCCTTTCAACCAATCCGAAATCCGAAATCCGAAATCCGAAACCCGAAATCCGAAGCCCGAAACCCAATCGATGTCCTTGTGGACGCGAAACGCCATGCGGCAGGGCTGGAAGCCGCGCCGGAGGCTGATCGCGCCATGCTGCTTCGGCGCGCGACGTTCGATCTGCTCGGCTTGCCGCCCGCGCCCGAAGTGATCGAGACGTTCCTGAAAGACGACCGCCCCGACGCTTACGAGCGCGCCATCGATCGGCTGCTCGCCTCGGCTTCGTATGGCGAACGCTGGGGCCGGCACTGGCTCGACGTCGTTCGCTATGCCGACAGCGCGGGCTATGAGATCGACGACTTCTATCCGCACGCCTGGCACTATCGCGATTACGTCATTCGCTCGTTCAATGCCGACAAGGCTTTCGATCGCTTTGTGCAGGAGCAAGTCGCCGGCGACGAACTGTGGCCGGACTCCAGCGAGGCGAAACTGGCGACAGGGATGCACACCGTCGGTCCTTACGCCTTCGAGGGCGGCATCGCCAGGCCGCAGGTTGTCGAGTATCAGCGGCTGACCGATCTTGCCGATACGACGTCGTCTGCTTTTTTGGGGCTGACCGCCGGCTGCGCTCGCTGCCACGATCACAAGTTCGATCCCATCGCGCAACAGGACTACTTCGGTCTGCAAGCCATCTTCGCCGCCAGCGAGGCGAAGGAGGTATCGGGCATGCGCATCCTGGCCGCGCGCAAGCAAACGCCGACCATCCACGTCCTCAAGCGCGGCGACCTGGAGACGCCGGGCGTCGTCGCCGCGCCGGCAATCTTGCGCGCCCTGCGCGGGGGCAGAGCGCTGGAGGACACGGATTCACGACGAACGAGTCTCGCCGTGTGGCTGACGTCGCCGAACAATCCGCTGACGGCGCGCGTCATCGCCAATCGCGTCTGGCTCTGGCACTTCGGCAAGGGACTGGTGCGGACGCCGAACGACTTCGGCAGCCAGGGCGAGCCGCCCACGCATCCGGCCTTGCTCGATTATCTCGCGATCGAGCTGTTCCGCAGCGGCTGGAGCCTCAAGCACCTGCACCGGCTCATCATGACGTCCAGCACCTATCGCCAGTCCAGCGCTGGCTCAGCCGAAGCGGTCGTCAAGGACCCCGATTGCCGGCTGCTGTCGCGCTTCCCGCGCCGCCGGCTCGAAGCCGAGGCGGTGTGGGACGCATTGCACGCCGCGGCAGGGACGATCAACCGCAAGCCCTTTGGTCCCGCTGTCTATCCGCCGATCGATGCCAGCGCGACGAAGACGAAGCTGAACACGAAGTGGGAGCCGGCGACGGACCGCCGCGAGTGGACCCGGCGAGCGGTTTACATGGTCGTGCGCCGTTCGCTGGTGCTGCCGATGTTTCGCACATTCAATGGAGCGATTCCCGTCGAGAGTGTAGGCATGCGTGAGGACACCGTCGAAGCCGCCCAGGCCCTGGCGCTGCTGAATGGCGCGGTGGCTGTGGAGCAGGCCAAACAGTTCGCGGTCCGGCTGCGGCGCGAGTGTGGCGCGGACAAATCGCGGCTGATTGAACGAGCGTGGCTGCTGGCGTTCGGCCGGCCGGTGACGGCGGCGGAGAAGGCGAAGGCGCTCGAATTCCTCGCGGATGGGCGCGCTGCCTCGCTGCTGGAGTTGTGCCAGGCGCTACTGAACGCGAATGAGTTCCTCTACATCGACTGACAGGGGTATGTCAATGGCGCTCAACCGCCGTCAATGGCTGCAACGAGCCGGACTCGGCTTCGGCATGCTCGCCCTCAACGATCTGCTGGCGCGCGAAACCCCGCTCGCTCCAAAGCCGCCCCACTGCATCGCCAGGGCCAGGAGCGTCATCTACCTGTTCATGCACGGTGGTCCCAGCCAGGTTGACACCTTCGATCCGAAGCCGGCTCTCGGCAAGCTCGACGGCCAGGCGCCGCCCGCGGAGTATCACAAGCTCCAGTTCCAGTTCATCGACGTCAAGAAGCAGAAACTGATGGCCAGCCGGCAGACGTTTCGCCGCTGCGGCCGATCCGGCATCGCGATCAGCGACAGCCTCAGCGCCCTGCAAGACTGCGCCGACGAGCTTTGCGTCCTGCGCGGCGTGCATCACGAAATCTTCAATCACACGCCGGCCATCTGGCTGATGAACACCGGCTTCGACCGCATGGGCCGGCCCGCACTCGGATCGTGGATCACCTACGGTCTCGGCAGTGGCTCCGACAACTTGCCGGCCTTTGTCGTCATGAGCGACGGCCCGCTCAAGCCCGGTCCCGGCGTCTGGGGCAACGGTTTCCTGCCCGCCGTCCACCAGGGGACTCTCCTCCAGCAAGGCAACCCTCCCATTGCCGACCTCAGCCGGCCCGACGCCCTTGCCGGCAGCGATCAGCGCAGAATGCTCGACTTCTCGCAGTGGCTCAACAAACGCCACCACGACGAGCGAGCCGGCGACAGCACTCTCGAAGCGCGCATCGCCTCTTATGAACTGGCTTATCGCATGCAGAGTGCGGCGCCGGAAGCGGTGGACCTGGCGCGGGAGACGAAGGCGACGCGCGAACTCTACGGCCCCGGCTTCGGCGAACAGTGCCTGGTCGCGCGACGGCTGGTGGAGCGGGGCGTGCGCTTCGTGCAACTGTATCA
>JBBSDR010000182.1:0-8711 GCA_038240465.1 Gemmatales bacterium | reverse complement strand
CCGGATGGGGTTCGCCTTACCAAGAAGGAAATGAAGCCGTACGAAGCCCGCTTGGAACGCTCGAAAACGTTGCCCAAGTATGATATTGTGATTCGACCAAAGCAGCCGAGATGCGGGTAAATCAATACCCGCCCCTCGCCTTATGCTTATTTGAACGGTCTTGGGGCTAGTCGGCTGAATCGCCGCCCGGAAGCGGATGCCGGGTTACGCGAGGAGCCTCCGGCAAGCACGGGCGAGCAGGTCGGCCATGCTCTCGCGGTGCAGCTCGACCTGGAACGACTCCGCGACGCACTCGAACGTCGTGTCGTGGAACCAGAAGACGTAATGATGCCGCCGTCGCCAACAGGCCAGGTCGTAGCACCGGTGGACGTGTGTTGACGGCCTCCAGTTCCGCCAGCCAGCGGGAGTTCAGCACCTCCTGGGCCGTGTAGCCGTCCAGCCCCTTGCCGGACAGCGGGTGGCCCTCGAACACCTCGTCGTTGGGGGAGCCGAGTTTGGCCGAGACGCAGCCTGCGAACTCCACCAGGGCCAGGGACTCCGCGTCGCCGCTGCCGGGGGCCTTGACCGTGACGTAGGTCCCGTCCCAGGCGGGATCGTGCTCGCGGACGTAGAAGGTCAGCAGGCAGCGGCAGTCGTTGCGGAGCAGGTGGGGCAGCGGTGCCCCGGCGTCCCACCGCACCGGGAAGTCCAGAGGGACGGCGTGCTCCTCGCCCCTGGCCGCCGCGAGTTCGCGTTCCAGCCGCAGGACGGCCTCGTGGTTGGACCAGTATTCCTCCCACTCGCCGCCCTTGTGCCTGGGGGCAATGGCCTTCGCCGCCCGCTGGAATCGTTCACGAGCGGAAGATAATCTCTCTTCGAGATCGCGAATTGACATGCCCGCAACTCCCTTCACAAGTAGAAGTGCTTCCACAGCCAGACGCCGCTGGCGTTAGTCACGCATGCGTCGATGACCTTGAACGGCCGGGGCAGGTAGCCCCCGGCCACCCGGAAGGAGACTTGGCCGTCAGGCCCCGCGACCCGGGCGTCGTCCCCTGGCCTGCCGCCCTCCAGGAATAGCAGCAGCCAGGTCCGCCCCTCGTCCAGGTCCTGCTGGAGCATCTCCAGGCAGGTCGGGTCGTCGCAGACGCGGTTCTGTGGCCCCGCCTCCCCTCCTGCCAGGTAGCCCAGCTCGCGGAGCAGGGGCACGCCGGCGGGAACGTCGCTGGCCAGCATGTCGCCGGGGGCGGTGAAGCGGAGGTCGAGGATGCCGTACTTGGCGACGGCCCCCTCGCGGAAACGCGGCTCGGGGCCGGCCAGGCAGGAGTTGTCGGGCAGGTCGGGGCCGAGGGCGAGGCGGACGGCGTCCTCGATCCGCTCAAGGTCCGTGACCTCGACAACACGCCCGACCAGATGGCCCAGTGGGCAGTATCGCAGCCCCCGGGCGACGCTGCGGACAGGCCGGTGTCCATCACGGCTTCTCCCGGTTGGTATTCGATGGCCTCTCACGACACCCAGGCGTTGTACTGGTCCAGCTTCTCCCAGCCCGCGTCGGCCTTCTCGAACAGCAGGAAGCAGCCGAATCCGCAGAGCGGCCCGCCCCAGTAGCTCAGGCCGACCAGGGCCAGCGTCCCGGCACGCCCGAAGCCGACGCGGGTCAGCGAAACGACCTCGCCGTCCCCGCAGAGGTCTTGCCGCCGCCTCTCGGAGAGCAGCCGGTAGCCACCCCGCGTGCGGAACCGCTTCCGCAGCCGGCCCCCCTCCGCGTTCCGCCGCTCGTAGTCGGCCAGGATCTCGGCATCCTTCAGCAGGCGGTAACGGAACAGCCCGTGGAACCGTTCCGCGACCGGCCCGCGGCAGAACGGGTCGTCGCCAACCACGTCGCAGAAGGTGGTGTCGGACAGCTCGAAGCGGAGCAGGTCGGTATGGCCGACCGCCGTGAAGACGGCGTACTCGTCGTCCGCGATCGGGTCGGGCTCGTCGTCCTGGGGAGCGTCCAGTTGCCAGGCGGGGAAGGCGGCGGCACGCAGGCCGTGCCGTTCCAGCCCGGCCCGCAGCCGTTCCATCTCGTCACGAGGGCCGCGGCGGCAGACGCCGGGCAGGTTGCCGCGGAGGTCGGCGACGGCGGACAGCGGCAGGGCCATCGCCTGGCGGACGCGGGATAGCGTCTGGAGTGAGGACGGGCCATCGCAGACGGCCAGGGCCCACTCGGGCTCCCTTGGCGGTATCGGACTCATCGGCTGCACCTCGGCGTGGCTGATTGTTGCTGGCGACCTCCCTCGTCGGACCGCCCCGGAGGGGCGGAAGTTCGCCTCGCGACGACGCGAGTGCCCGGACGACATGGTATCATCGCCGTCATGGCGGACGGAGGGCTTCCGGCATGCAACTTCTCTACGACCCCCGCGACGACCCCTACCACGAGAGGATCGGCAGCCGAATCCTCTACTGGCTCACCGACCTCGACGCCGTCCCGCTCGACGAGGCTGACCCGGCCCTTCCCGGCTTCCTGTTCGCCGGTGCCCGGCCCGGCGACGACTACCGCCGACTCGCCGCTCGCCTGCCGCTCGTCCGCGACCACCCCGAGGAACGCGAGCCGCTGCTGCGGCTGGATACCGTGCTCCAGGCAATGGACCACGCCGGCGTCCGCGTCCCAACGCCCCGCACCTGGGTGCTGCCGCTGGACGCCCCTCTGCCGGAAGACCTGGCTTTTCCGCTGTTCGTGCGGACGGCGGAATCGTCGTGGAAGAAGGGCGGCCAAATCTCGCGTGTCCGGACCGCCCGCGAACTGGAGGACGAGGCGTCCGTGCTGCGGCGTGCCCTGGGCTGGGACGCGGTCGTGCTGGCCCGCGAGTGGCTCGATCTGGCTACGGCGGGCGAGGGCCGCTACGGTCCGGTCCCGCAGGAGGTCCGCACCTGGGCAGTCGATGGCGTGCCCGTCGCCTGGTCGTTCCACCACCTGCACGTCGTGCCCAGGCCGGCAGGCTTCCCGCTGTCGGACGACGATCTCGCGGAGCTGCGTCGTCTGGCCGGCCGGGTCGCCTTGGCGTTCCGCTCGCGGCTGGTGGCGGCGGATTTTGCCCGCGGCGTGGACGGCCGCTGGTGGTTCATCGAGGCAGGCCCCGGTAGCTGTGCCGGCACCGCCCACGAGGCTGTCTTCAAGGCGGTGGCGAGGAGGTTGCGGGACGAGGCGGTCGAGATCGAGGGCGACGCGGTGGGCGGGCCGCTGAAGGAGACCGGGACGTGAAGACGCAAGACGGGGAGGACATCCTGGAGATGCTGCGTCGCGGCGAACCCGTCCGCGATGCCGACCTCGCCGGGCCGCTTGACCTGCGTGCCCTGGCCGAGGGCGACGACGTGCGTGTGCCTGTCCGGATCTTCGGCTGCCGCGTCCGGCGGCTGGACGCGGCCTGCCTGCTGTTCCACGCCCCAGTCGTCCTGGAGGGCTGCACCGTCGAGTCGGCGGAGGGGGCGTTCTTCGCCTCCTACTTCCTGGCCGGGCTGCACGTCTTGAGCTGCTCATTCGGCTCCGCCGTGGACTTCCAGTGCGGCGGGCACAACAAGGATCCACGGGCTGTTGTGATCGAGGGGACGGCGTTGGCGGGCTTCGTGAACTTCTTCGACTGTTGGTTCGAGGGGCCGGTCGCGGTTCTCGGCTGCCGGTTCGAGGGTGGCACGAACTTGCTGGGCAACAAGGGCCAGCCTTTCGAGGGACGTATCGACTCGCCGCCGGTCATCGAGACGAACCCGCGGCTGAACCTGATCGTCCTCAAGACCCACCGGCTTGACTTGCTGAAGGAGTTCTACTCCGCCTTGGGCATCTCCTTCGTGGAGGAGCGGCACGGCGACGGGCCGCTCCACCTCGCGGCCCGCGTCGGCGACCTCGTCCTCGAGCTGTATCCGCTGCCCACGGACACCGGCCTGGCTGGCGGCACGACGGCTGGGCTTCTCGGTGCCCGACCTCGACGCGGCGATGCGGTCGCTGGAGGCGTCGCAGGCGGTCGTGGTCAGCCAGCCGCGGGAGACGCCATGGGGAAGGAGGGCCGTCGTCCGCGACCCGGACGGGCGGGCGGTGGAGGTGGTGCAGGGGTGACCGGGACGCCCGAAGTGGTCCGTTGACGCGGAACGGCCGTCGTCAGCTCCCGCCCGTCCACCATGTCCGCGACGAGGACAAACGCGACCACGCGGCTCCCTGACGAAGGTTTCCGGCCTGCGGCGGTGCCGCTGCGACCGGGACGCCCCGGCAGGCAAGCCGCCTTGATCGGCATGACTGGCGGCAGGATAATCGGCAAGGACGTTCCAAGCACCTGAAGAACGAAGGCTGTCATGAGCAGCGACCTCACCCGACCCGGCCTCGAGCGGCCCGCGACACGGGCCGACCTCGCCCGGCAACTGCTGGCCCGCGTCGAGCGGCTGCCCGCCTTGCTGGGCACCGTCCTGCTGGCCACCGAGGTGCAGCTTCTCAAGCGGGACATCTCACGCGGCCACGACGTGCTGCGGCCCGTCGGCGAGACCAACTTCCTTTCCGTGGTCGTCCTGGTCGAGGCGGCCCTCGCGGGCCTGACGTGGAAGCAGTACACCCCCGAGATCGTCGATGCCCTCCGCCAGGCGTTTGCGGCCGGGACGCGGCAGGAGGCGTTGACCTTCGACGACTACGAGGCGGTCCGCAAGCTGTTCCGCGAACGCGGCATCAGCGTCGCGCCGACCATCGACCTGGACGCCCTCGACCCCGAGGACCTCGACGATGGCCAGGAAGGCTGACCGCCACTTCCTGCTGGACACGTCGGCGGTGATCTACCAGCTTCATGGCCACAGGCTCCAGAAGGCCGCCGTCGCAGAGGCCGGCGGCGGCGGCACGGTCGAGGTGCCGGTCTTGGCATGGTTCAAAACAGGCCCTTTTCAGGTAACACTCTACGGCGTTGAGATGCGGTCGGTGAATGTCGAAATTCCTTGTTTGATAAGCAGTTGCTGCCAAAATCTATTCGGATGTTCACATGAAAGTGTTACCTGGTTTTGAACCATACCCCGGTCTTCGTGCGGATGGAGTACCTGCGGGGCGTCGTCGTCAACCTGATCGACCTGCACAGCCTGATCAAGGAGAGCGTCACCGTCGAGGACGCCCTGATCGATTGGACACAGCTCGTCCGACAGGAACGACGGCTCAAGGTCGTCCTGCTGACCATCTCGCGGTGGCTGTCCATCCAGGACGACTGGGTCAGCAAGGACAGGTCGCTGGACCGGTTGGGCAACTTCATCCTCAACCTCATCTGGTCGTTCGACGAGGCGTTCGCGTCGCCGGCGGCTGACCCGCTAGCGTGCGTCCTGGGGCGTGTCAGCATCGACAAGCAAGAGTCCGCCGACGAGCTGCTGCTGGACTTCTACGAGCGGTTCCGGGCCATCCGCCAGGGCGTCCCCGACTGCAAGCTGTGCGATTTCCGCCGCGACCAGCGGCGACGCCTGCGTCGGCGTGACATCGACATCGCCGGTGAGGAGGCCAGGAGGCAGCACGCCGGCAACCCCGGCTTCATTCGCCAGGCGAACGTTCTCCGAGAGGCCGACGCCACCGCGGACAGAACGCCGAGCTGCCGCTGGTGCGAGCGGCTGGGGGACTCGCTGATTGCCCTCCAGGCCGGCCGTGGCGTGCGGGTCGTCACGGCCGACCGGACCTTCACCGCCCTGAGGGACCTGTTGGGCGTCCCAGTCGTCCTGCTGCCGTCGCTGGCCGAACTGAAGCGACAGGTTTCCGCCCAAGCCGCGTCCCCTGCCGAGCGTTAGCCGAGGTCATCAAGGGCCAGGCGGACGTTCGCCAGTTGCTGCACCCATAAGGTCGCCGTCCGGTTCCTTCTGCGGAAAGCGAATCCTCGGCAGCGATTGATCCAGTGCCCAGGCGTAGACTTCGCTGTGAGTGCGTTCTTCCAGGTTCGGGTCCATTCCCGGAAACAAGCTCGGCATGGTTGTTCCTCCTGAACGATGTTCGGAGCGGAACTCGCTCAAGGGCGCTCCGCCCCGATTGCTCCAGCGCTTCCAGGCTGAGGGGCTTCCCTGCAATGTTCTCTCTGGTCGGCGTCTGAATTATAACCTTGACATTATATTACACATATGTAATAATACCAGCGCTCAACCACTTCATCGGGGGAGGGGGAACGGCAGATGAGTTCTGGCGACATTATTTTGCTGAAATGGGCACGTTTACGAGTCTTTTATCACCGTCTGCGTACCGCCTTGCCGGCAGCGACTCACGACGGGGCGTTGCGGCTCATTAGCTGGGTTCTTCACGAGGTGGAGGACGAGTTTAGCGGAGTACCCTACGACCCCGCCGAGACAGGGATTGACGGCAGGATGTACCCGCCCAACAGTAAATTTCGCCGCTCCAACCGTGAGATTGCCGGGATCGTCTGTTACCGCCAGTTCAGCCACGTCACCTTTATTGCCGACAAGGGGGCGTTTGAGATTCGCGTCCTCGAGATGGAAGATGGTCGGACGGTCGAATACACAGAAGTCGATATGCCCGGCGCGGACGGGCGGAGGGTGAAGGATTATGGCACTGTCTGAAATTCACAAACTGGAAAAGCGGCTCAGGGACTTGCTCCCAACCGCTAGCATCGAGATGTCGCCGCCGGCCGACCCAGATGGTTACTGGTTCGTGGACATCGGCCAGGGGGATAATACTGTCACCGTCAGGTGGTGCAAGGGCGAGCCGTTCGGCATGGCCTCGCGCGATCGGAACAGCTACGGGAGTGGGCCGGATGAAACCTACCAGAATGCCGAAGCCGCCGCGGTCAGGATTCAGGGGATTCTTCTCTCGGGTGGCAAGACGCGGCCACCGGAGCCGGTAACCCTGCGCGAACTGCGGGCCGAGCGGAACCTCTCCCAGGTGCAGCTCGCGGCCCTGCTCGGGATTGCCCAGCCGGCCGTCTCCCGCCAGGAAGCTCGGGTGAAGCACATGCGGTTCGACACGCTTTCGGCCATCGCGGAGGCGATGGGCGGCAAGTTGGTCGTGCAGATTTTCTTCGCCGATGGCACGGCACACCGCCTGAAAATCGACGAGGAGATCGCTGTCTCGCCGAAGGGCTGAAACGGGATCAGAACGACCGCGCTGAAGGAAAGCCCGGAAAAAGTTCCAGGGACCGATAGGCTCAGAAGCCGATCTGCGATTGGGTCAACAAGAAGTGTTTCCGCCGAGGGACGCCATCGGTTCCTGCCACCTTTCTCGCCCCCTTTCTCGCCCTGTGTCGCAACTGGCCACTCTGGCGTCAGCGATCAGCGGATGGAAACCCGACGCCGGAACTGTATCAGGACACAGCGTCTCCGAATCGGTCTCTCAATCGTGTCATCGTTGTCTTGTCGAGACCAAAGTCCCCCACATGGAGCCGGCGAAGATTGTTCAGCGTCGAAGATTCCGCCAGGGCAATCAACCCCTCGTTACCATGGCCGGTGTTCCACACGTCAAGAGAGGTCAGACGACCCAGATGACGAGAATGGGCAATCGCGCGAATGCCCTCCACACCAACAGGGTTCCCCTCAAGGCTCAGTACTTCGAGGTTGGCGAGGTGTGGGGAAGAAGCAAGCGAAGAAACCCCACGAGCGGAAATTCCGGTGTGATTCACGATCAGTTGCGTGAGACCCTTCAGACGCGGTGCGCGGGCCAACGCTTCTGCCCCGTCATCTCCAATCGGGTTGCCACTGAGACTAAACCGTTGCAGACCCTCGACAACAGCGCTCCCGATGAGTACCTCCACTCCCCCAGCGCGAAGTTCATTGTTCCACAGTTCCAAACCACGCAGGTTTCTGAGGTGCGGTGATGCACTCAGAGTGGCCATGTCTCGAGAATCGAGGTTCGTTGCGCCCAGGTTGAGGCTTTGGAGTCCTGCCAGCACAGAAGCATTCACCAGTTCTGTCATGCCCTTGCCGTGGAATGGATTCCCATTCACTTGCAAGGTCTTCAAGTTCGACAGGTGTGAGTTCTTGCCCAGGGCGCGAACACTGGCGAGGCCGAGATGCTGGCAGGGCAGGATGAGCGTCCTGATGTTCGCCAGATGTTTCGAACTGAGCAGTGTTGCTCCCGCCGCATCTCCGAGAGAATTTCCGTCCCGGTGCCGTTCAAATTTCGTCAGACGCGCCAACGCCGGACATTCGGCCAACGCCTTGACGTGGGCCTTGACGTTGCGGAAGCAGCAGGACTGCACTGGCGCCCAGCGAAAGAGTCCCGCTCCGGACTTCACGAAGTCGGCCGAGTTGCACAAGATATGACCGATGAAGCCGCGAGAGAACCTCACGTTGAGCCGAGCCCACGCCGGCACGTCTTTTAGCCAGAACTTCTGGTTGGATTTCAGCAGTTTCGTTTCCCGTTCCGTAAGTGCGGCCTGTCGAGGATCATCCTCGGGTAACTCGGCTCGTTCGATTTGCACGCGGATGAACTCGGCTCGGTCCGCGTCGCCCTGCTCGTCCAGCCAGTCCGCGTAGACCAGGCGCGAGGTGTCGTCGTCGGGGTCGTCGAGAATGGCGGAGAGGAAGTCTGGACGGCTCATCGGTCTCCCCCAAGAAAGTTGAGCAGAAGGTCGCCGTCTGGCTCCTTCAGTGGGAAGTGGAGTGTCGGCAGCGATTGATCCAGTGTCCAGGCGTAGACTTCGCTGTGAGGGCGTTCTTCCAGGTACGGGTCCATTCCCGGAAACAAGCTCGGCATGATTGTTCCTCCTGAACGATGTTCGGTTAGCCGCGACGCGGAGTCCTCGGAGCGG
>JBBSDR010000181.1:0-8744 GCA_038240465.1 Gemmatales bacterium | reverse complement strand
TCTGATTCGACTCTTCAATTTGCAATTTGCAATTTGCAATTTGCAATTTGCAATTGTCTTTCATTCTTTCCGTCATTGGACGATCGTGTCGAAGACTCGGACTTTTTTCCAGTTGTCCTTGTTCTCCTCGATGAACTTCGCATGGCGGGCATGATCTTGATACTTGTCGTGAGCAGCCTTGTCCTTGAAGACGAGGTGCAGAGCGACGTCGAAGTCGCGGTCGTTGACGTCGCGTTTGAAGTCATCGGCGATGACGCCGGCCGAGAAGTAGACGGTGCCGTCGTGTTCGGTCAGGTACTTCTTGCAGGCAGCGACGAGTTTCTGCCGGGCCTCGACGGAGTTGTCCTTGAGGCTGAAATAAACCATGTGGCCGATGTTGCCCACGGAGTTGTCCTTTGGCTTGTCGCGCTCCGCCGCGGCGCGCAGAGTCAGGAAAGAGGCCAGGCCGACGACCAGCCCGCAGCACAAAATACGGTTCATGAATGGCGTCCTCGCTGGATGGCATGCCGGCCGCGCGGCCGGAAAGTCCTGAAGAATGGTTTACCAGGCATTGCGGGCGCACGGCAAGTAGCAGGGTGGGTTCATTCCGGCAATCCCGGAGAATCGCGGTCCATCGTCACTTCGGCGCGGGTCCAGGCGTCCTCGACACGCTTGAGCCATTGGAACCTCTCGCTTCAGCGGGCTGCGCCAGGATGTCGCGCAGAACATCGACGGCCCAGCGATCCTCGATAGACGCCAGGTCAGCGATCAGATCGATCATCCGCTGGAGCATTGGGCCTTCATCGATCTGCACTGGAACGAGGACCGTCGGGGTCTCTTCCCCATTCAGCGGGGCCTCGAACATCAGAAGCATCGGGTTTGCGGTTGGTCCCACAAGTTGCCAGCCATGAGCGAGCAAGTACGCCTCGGCAGCCTCCGGTTTTGCGTGAACGATGCGCGGGTCAATCCAGGGGTTGCGAAACTTCATGGCTGTCTCCTTTGCACGGCCTGTTGCAGCAAGGCTCGAACCGCTGCCTTATCGGCTGCCGACCAAAACTTCGGATCAGACCACCTTGCCCGTCGCGGGCAACCCGATATCTGCTGGTAATGGGCAGTTCTCCTTGGCGTACAACTCAACAAGTTCCCTGAGGATCTCAGGAGACAGATGACGGCCTGGGCGATGCGCGCCTGGCGGCGCGTTTCAGTTCCTTCTGCGCCTGAGCGAGGCACCGGCTCCGTTGCTCTTCGACTCTGATGCGGTAGTCATCTTGCAGCGGAGCGGCAAGGGCGGCCCGCAAGAGGGTGGCGGCGCGCGCATACTGGCCCAGCTTCTCATGGCACGAGGCGGCGCTGACCCGGTGAATCGCTGCCTCCAGATCCTGCGCGGACCATTCCAGCAGACAGGCAACCTGTTCCTCGCAGATGGCCGCCCGCGCCAGTTCAGCGGCCGCTTCCTCCTGGCGACCGTAGTCCCCCAACGCCTGAGCGTGGGACAAGAGCCACGATGCCTCGCCAAGCATCTGGTCGATCAGGGCCGCCGAGGAGACACTTTTAGGACGACTCATCGGCTTGTTCCTCCCGGGTGTGATACGACCAGCGAATGACTCGGCGGGCCGCGCTGAAACAACACACGAAGGCATACCCGTTCCAGCGCCAGGGGTTGGCCAGCACCTGAACTAACTTCGCCCGATGGTGTCGCTCTGCTCCGCGGGCGACCTTTTACCCTCGCACGATGATTCCTGCCCGCCCCAGTTCGAGGAACGAGTGGACTTGAAACTCCCGGACCAGGTCTGGGATCAAGGGAACCACGAACTGCTCCAGTTCCCGGTTACTGATGTTCCCCGTCGATAGCAGCAGCAACTTTGCCGGCCGGGCGTGTAACAGGTGCGTGTTGACGAAGTCCGCATCTTTGGTGACTACCGCTCGTTGCTCGCGATCGGCACAGTCGATGACCTGTTCGTCCGTCGTGCGATTCCCGTCAGGCAGATCCAGAGTGTGTAGGGTGTCGCAGCCGGCGCTGCTCAGCCAACCCGTCATCCGCCGTGGCAACTGGGCGTCGATCAGGAATTTCATGGCCCCACCGGCTGGAGGCGCTTGGTCTGGCTCAGTCGGGCCGCGAACGCGAGTACCGCAAGCAGGTCTTCACGCTCCAGGTCCTCGTAATCGCCCAGGATCTCGTCAAACGTCATCCCGGAACTGAGTAATTCAAGCAACACCTCAACGGGATAGCGAAGACCGCGGACGCACGGTTTACCGTGGCAGAGCGCAGGATCGATGGTGATGCGGGAAAGCAACGTCTCCATACGGACACCTTCAGCCTCACAGCGAAGAATCGGCGACTGCGGAACACACGGTACTTCCTCCAGCATTCTACCGTTCGCGCCGCCGTTCGCGCGGGCCGCCGCGCTCCGGCCCTCGATCCGGAGGAAAACCTTCCGCCTTTCGCAGTGCCTCGGCGGCCCGGTCCTTCTCACCCAGCCGGCCCAGCACCTGCCCCAGATCGCGATAGCCGTGTCCAAGATACATCCGCGCGAGGCCGAGGCGCTTATCCTTATCGAGCAGCGTCTCCAGACGCTTCACCGATGCTTCGAGGTTCGTTCGCGCATCCTTCCAGTTCCCTCCCTCGTACAGCATCCGGCCGAGGGACAATTCCATCAGCGACAGCGAGAAGTGATACGCGACCACCTCCGGGTGTTGCCGGGCCAGCTTCGATTGCAGCGCGACCGCCTTGCGCAGGCTCTTCTCGGACTCCCTGGATTGCTTGAGTTGCTGGAACACGAGACCGCGTTTCTCCTGCGCCACCGCCTGAGAGCCGGTGTATTGCGGGACGTCCGGGTATTCCGCCGCCAGGGCGCTCGATAGCTCGATGGCCTCCTTGAGCAGAGTCTGCGCTGCCTCTGCCGACTCGGGTGAGAGCGGCCGTCCCGAATAACCGACCCGCGACAGGGTCTCACAGAGGTCGTGGCGAAAGTCCGGGACCTTCGGAAAGTCCTTCACGAGTTGGCGCAGAAGCTGGAGCGCCAGCCCGGCGTTCGCGTTACCGGCTCCCGGGCCGGGTGGTTGCCGATCCGGCGGCGCATCCCGGTAACAGCACGCGAGGAGGTGGCGATACTCGGGGACGGAAGGATGTTCCTTCACCAGGTCTTCGAGCAAGCCGATGGCCCGCTGCGACGCCCGGCCTCCCTCGCGGGGAGGCGGCGGAGGACCGTCCCGTCCCAACCCCGGCGGCCGTGGCCCCCCTCGGTCAGGGCCGCGCGGATGTCCGCCGCCGAAGTCATGCGGACCACCCGGTCCACCCGGGCCAAAGCCACCGGGACCGCCTGGCCGATCGTGATCTGGCCCGCGCGGCTTCCCCATGCCCTCGGGCAGCGACTGGAAATAGTAGGTCCGCGCCAGCTCAAACCGATACTCCGGCCGCGCGGCGGAATCCCGGCCCGCATCGGCCAGTGTCGTCAGCGCCCGGGCGTGAGCCTCGCGCGCCTCGTCGCCGCGCTGAAGGGTGCGAAGAACGCGGCCCAACTCGTTGTGCGTCCGGGCCGCCTTGATCCGGACTGCCTCGTCCGGCGTTTCCGCAGTCAGCCGGCCGTAAAGTTCGGCAGCCTTGCGGTAGGCCGCGATGGCCGGCTCGAGTTGGCCCAGCCGCTGGCGGATGTCGCCGATGCGCTGGTTGGCCTCCGCCGCCTGGGGCTGGAGGCGCGAGTGATCGCCGACCTCGCGCGCCAGTTGCTCGTAGAACCCGAGCAATTCTTGCAGCAGCGGCACGGCCTCCGGCGACAGGACGGGTTGAGGCGGCAGATTGATCCCGTCCTCGGCGGTACTTTCGGCAGGCAGGCCCGGCGTCACAACGATACGAGAGGGGGCGAAGCGATCGTAAATCCGGTTCATCGCATCCAGCGCCGAGGCCGACGTCTTCTCGGCGTGTTCGCGTTGTTTCTGCTCGTCGCGCAGGGCCGCCTTCATCCTGTCGTTGGCGTCAGCCGTGTTGAAGTAGGCGGTCACGGAAACGACTGCGGTGATGATAAGCAAGCTGAGAACGGCAACGGCCAGGCTGGCGGCCATGCGGTTGCGGCGACACCAGCGCCAGAGCAACTCGGCCGTGCTGACGCGCCGGGCCAGGATGGGACGGTCGTCGAGGAAACGCCGCAGGTCCTCGGCCAGGTTCCGGGCGGTCTGATATCGCTGGGCCGGATCGCGCGCTGTCGCCTTCAGCACGATCGTCTCCAGGTCCGTCGGCACATCCGGGTTCAGTTTCCGGGGCGGCGTCGGCGCTTCCTGGGTGATGAGCTGGATCAGGTGCTGCGGCGTGGTGTCCGGGAATGCCGGCTGGAGGGTGAGCAACTCGTACAGCGTCACTCCGAGGCTGTAGACGTCGCCGCGCACGTCGGACTGTCCGGAGAAGCGTTCCGGCGGCATGTACTTCAGCGTGCCGACAAGGTCGCCCGACTGGGTCAGGTTGGCCTCCTCGACCAGCTTGGCCACGCCGAAATCCGTCATCCACACCGAGCCGCGCTCGTCGAGGAGCAAGTTCGATGGCTTGACGTCCCGGTGCAGGACGCCCTGCGAGTGGGCATAGGCCAGGGCATCGGCGATCTGGGCGCCCATCTTTGCAACAGTATGGCACCAGTCGCGGCCCTCATGGTGAGCCAGGGAGCCAGGGAGACGGGGAGACAGGGAGACCGAACAATCACTTTCGCCTCTCGTTTTATCTCCTTGTCTCCCTGTCTCACCATCGACCGTTGCGATGGAGCGGATGATCTGATCCAGCCCCCGGCCATCGATCAGTTGCATGACATAGAAGCACTGCCCATCGAGTTCGCCGACGCCGAAGACGGGAACGATGTTGGTGTGGTGCAGCCGGGCCGCCGCCTGGGATTCGCGGCGGAACCGCGCGCGCAACTTCTCATTGGCCAGCAGATGTCCCGGCAACACCTTGATCGCCACACGCCGGCCGAGGGCCTCCTGCTCGGCCTCGTACACGACACCCATGCCGCCCCGGCCGATCTCGCGGATGACGCGATACTCGCCGATCCGTTCCGGCGGCTTCTCGGGACAGAAGGCTGGCGTGTCCGCTGGCGTTGTCTCCTCGCGGCGCGGTTTGAGTTGCTCCATCATCACCACGGCCGGCAAGACGGCCCTGATCTCGTCCGCGTGTTCCGGGTATTGCTCGGCGTATTCCTCGACGGCTGGCCGTTCTCCAGCCCGCCAGCGACAGGCGAACTCCTCGGCCAGCTCGTCCACCAGGTTCGCTTTGTTGAGTTCGGGCATCGCTTTGTTTCCGGGAACGGCGGAATAACCTCTTGCCGCAAGCGGCGGTCATTCACAAGTGAGGATCTCCCGCAGCCGCATCAGGGCGCGGACGTGTCGCTTGCTGGCCGCGTCCTTGCTGATGCCAAGGACCTCGGGCACCTCGTTGTTGCCCAGTTCCTCGAAGTGGCGCAGGGCCAGCACCTCGCGGTCGAGCGGCTCCATCTCGTCGAGGGCGGCCCGCAGACGATCCTGAAGTTCATGGCGAATGGCGGCCTGGCTCGGCGAAGTCATGTGGCTGACCAGTTGCCCGGCCATCGACTCCGCCGACGCCAGCGCGACGCCTCCTTCCGGCAAAGCCACTTCCCGGGTCACACTTCGCATCCGCGCTCCGAGGTGAACGCGCTGGAGCATTTGCATCCGCTGAATGGTGAGGAACCGAAGCCAGACGTAGAACGGCACCGCCGGGTGATCGAGGTATTCGCCGATCCGCCCGGCCACGTCGAGGAACGCCTCCTGAAGCACGTCGTCCGGAGACACACGACTGGACAGACGCCGGTCGAGGCGGATGTAGAGCATCCGCCACAGCCGTTCGCGGTGCAGCTCGAAAAGCTCTCCAAGGGCTTGCCGGTCGTCTCCTCGAAGGCGGTCGAGGAGGGCCGCGGTTCGCTCGGCGACGCTCATCCCGGGACCTCCAGAGCAGATACTGTAAGGACCGGCCACTCGTGGACAGGTTCTGGGATGGCGAGCGGCACAGCGTAAGCGTGCCGGTTCTTGATCCGCCGCGCGTAAGCGTGCCGGTTCTTGATCCGCCGCGCGTAAGCGTGCCGGTTCTTGATCCGCCCCGCGTAAGCGTGCCGGTTCTTGATTGGCCCCGCTCGCCCCTCTCGCACGATCCACGATACCTGACTCCAGCAATGGCCGCAACTCTCGGCTGCGCTTGCCCTGCGAACAGGTCGTCAACGTCCGGCGGTTTTTCCGGGCGCACGGGAATAATTGCTCGCGTCGTTCGTTTTCCTCACAGGGAGGCGAAGCAGGCGCGATAGAATGGCCTCGCTTTTCCGCATTCTCCAATCGGAGGCCCAGTCATGAGGCGTTTCTCTCGCTGCATCGCGCTGTTCGTGGCCGTCCTGCTGGCGTCTCTGTCGCTGCTGCCGGGCCAGCCGGCGAAGAAGAAGGGGACGCAATACGCCCTCCTCGTCGCTGGTTCGGGCTACAACGAGGCGCATCTCAAGCCGCTGCCCTTCACCATCAACGACATTGAGGAGTTCAAGAAGGTGCTGCTGGCCACCGGCTTCGAGGAGGAGAATATCAAGGTCCTCCACGACAAACGGACCGAGCGCCGGTATGTCTCCGAGAAGGCGAAAGTGCTGAAGGAACTGGACCTGCTGCTGGACGGTCTGCGTGAAGAGGACACGGTTGTCGTGGCGCTGTCGGGCCACGGCGTCCACTTCAAGGGCGACAAGACCGGCTACTTCTGTCCCATCGATGCCAAACTGGACAACAAGGCGACGCTGATCCCGATGGACGGCAAGGGCGGCCTGTTCGAGCAACTGAAGTCGTGCAAGGCGAAGCGGAAACTACTGCTGGTCAACGCCTGTCGCAACGATCCGGCGAGCGACCTGGCGCAGGCGGCGCGCAAGGTGGAACTGGACGACGAGGATGCGGACGTGGTGCCGGAGGGCATCGCGGCGCTCTACTCCTGCAAGGCGGGACAGAAGTGCTACTGCGACCCCAAACGCCAGCGAGGCATCTTCTTCGATCATGTCATCCGCGCCTGGAAGGGCGAGTATCACAAGGGCAGCGAGCCGCTGAAGCTGGAGAACGTGTTCGAGCAGGTGATCTCTCGGACGAAAGCGGACGCCGACCGGACATTCGAGGAGAAGCAGGTCCCGGACGCGCGGCGGGAGTACAGCGGCGAGTGGCTGATTGGGGCGAGCAAGGCGAAGGAGGTCGTGGTCGATCTGGGCGGCGGCGTGAAGATGGAGTTCGTGCTGATCCCGGCGGGCAAGTTCACCATGGGTTCACCGAAGGACGAGAAGGATCGCAAGGACGATGAGGAGCAGCATGAAGTGGAGATCACACGCGACTTCTACCTGGGCAAGTACAAGGTGACGCAGGAGCAGTACCAACGCCTCACGGGAGAGAACCCGAGTTACTTCGCGGCCACCGGAACAGATGCGGATTACAAGGAGCGTGTCAAGGGAAAGGACACGAGCCGTTTCCCGGTCGAGAACGTGCGCTGGACGGATGCGACAGCCTTCTGCGAGAAGCTGACGGAGAAGCACGGCGAGAAGAGGCGGAGGTTCGGTTTGCCGAGCGAGGCGGAATGGGAATATGCCTGCCGTGCGGGGACGCTGACGCCGTTTCACTTCGGCAAGGTCTGTAACGGCAAGCAGGCGAACTGCAACGGGAACTATCCCTACGGGACGGATGAGAAAGGGCCGTATCTGGAGCGGACCTGTCCGGTGGGCGAATATGCGGCGAATGCGTGGGGCCTGTATGACATGAGCGGCAATGTGTATGAGTGGTGTCAGGACTGGTACGGTCCCTACGCGGACCTGAAGCGCCGAGACCCGCTCCGCGAGGACCCTATTAAAGACAAAAAGAGTCGCGTTTTGCGTGGCGGCTCCTGGAGCTACCTTCCGTGGAGCTGCCGCGCTGCCTTCCGCCGCAACAACGCGCCCGCGTACCGCGACCGCTATGTTGGGTTCCGCGTCGCGTTCCGCCTGGACTGATTGTGGGATGGCGAGCGGCACCGCGTAAGCGTGCCGGTTCTTGCTTGCCCGGTGGCCAGAACCGGCACGCTGACGCTGTGCCGCTCGCCTCGGAACCGGCACGCTTACGCTGTGCCGCTCGCCGGGGGGTACGCTGTATAGATGGCCAGCGGATACTCCTGGTTTCTCACATATTCCACTGCTGCCTTCACCGCCGCGTCGTCGCGCAGCTTTCGCTTCGACCCGGACTGCGTCCAGAAACGGCCACTCTGCGGCAGCGGCCACTTTTTCTTCAAGGCGCGAGTGGCGTACGCTTTGAAGTCGATCAGCAGTTTGGCCGGCGCCGGATCACCGAGAACGCCGACGACCAGATGCGCATGGTTCGCCATGACGGCAGCCGCGAGTAGTTCCCAGCGGCGATGCTGAGCCGTCTCGCGAAATTGCTCGATCAGTACCTCCGCCTGAGCTGCCGTCAGGTAGACCGGATCTCCCTTGAGGTGATCGCGGACGTACTGGAGCAACTCCGGCAGGTCCGCATCGTACGGTTCGCCGGGGACGTTGTGGAGGACCTTGCTGCCATTGCGGTCGCGGATTTCGCTGACGAAACCCCGTGCATCGCCGACCAGCCAGGTCGCATAGGTTGTCCAGGTCAGCAGCCAGTATCGGTCCATGGGAGTTCCTCCGGGCGAGCGGCACAGCGTAAGCGTGCCGGTTCCGGGGCGAGCGGCACAGCGTAAGCGTGCCGGTTCCGGGGCGAGCGGCACAGCGTAAGCGTGCCGGTTCTTACAACACACCGGCACGCTG
>JBBSDR010000180.1:0-8770 GCA_038240465.1 Gemmatales bacterium | reverse complement strand
CGTCTTGCTGCGACGTGCCGCACGCGAAATCGAGACACGCCTGGTAGAGCGCCTGAATCAGTTCGGCCGCGGGCAAGGCATGATGCTCCTTCAGCAGAGCATGCACGTTCTCGTTGTCAAAGCGTTCCTTCCCCGGAGCCGGCCACTCGACAAATCCATCCGTCACGAACAGCAGCAGATCGCCCGGCTCGAAGACAAACGCGCGCGACAACTCATAACCCTGGCCCGGCAACACACCCAGCGGCAGGCCGCTCGTCGGCATCTCGCGCACCTCGCCGGTCGAGCGCGTGAAGTGAAATACCGGTCCCTGTCCCGCCGAGATGTAGGTGAAGCGATGCTCGGCCGGCTCCAGCAGACCGACGAAAGCCGTCACGAAACGATCGTCCGGCAAGTCCTCGTTGAGCAGATCGTTCACCAGGGCCAGCACCCGTTCGAGGTTCTGCGTCAGCGACAGAGACGCCCGCAGCAGGGCGCGACACTCCGACGCGATCAGCGCTGGGCCAACGCCGTGACCGGTCACGTCGGCGATGGTCACCGCCAGCGCGCCGCTGTTGAGGACCTGAAAATCGTAGAAGTCGCCGCCCGTCTCCTCCGCCGGCTTGTTCCAGCCGGCAATTTCATAATTCGCGATCCGCGGCGGAAACCGCGGCAACAGTCGCTGCTGGATGTCGTGAGCGATGCGCAGGTCTTCCAGGAGTTTCTGCTTCTCCAGATGCTCCTCAAGGAGCATCTGGCGCTGCAGCGCGACGCCGGCCTGGGCGCCGAGGGTGCGGGTCAGTTCCTCGTCCCAGGCGTCGAACGCCCGGGCGCGCTTGTTCAGCACTTGCAGGACGCCGATGGGCTTGCGGTCGTGGCCCAGCATCGGACACGTCAGCAGGTTGTGCGTCGTGAAGCCGGTCTTGCGATCGACCTCGCGATTGAAACGCGGATCGGTGTAGGCCTCGGCCACGTTGATGACGTTGCCGCTGCGAAAGCACTCGCCGGCGATACCGAGATTGCTCGGGATGCGCAGCCCTTGCTGCCCCGTGGCCAGCCGGCTCCACAACTCATCGGTCTGCGGATCGTGCAGGAAGATGCTGATCCGCTCGCAATCGAGGACCTTCAACGTCGCCTGCTCGATGATTTGCAGGAGACTTGCCAGGTCGCTGCCCGCGCCGAGCTGGCGCGAGATTTCCAGGACCGCGTGCAGGTCGGCGAGCTTGCGCGATTCCTCAACGAGGGAGGAGGGGCGCGTCGGAGTGCGGAGGTCGGCCATGACGAATCTCGGGAGAACAAGGGCCGCAAGCGGTGAAACGATCACGGTTGCTCTTCTTCACTCGACGTCGAGGGCGGAGACGTACTCGATCCTGCCAGGGGAGCATTCTTCACCCTGTCAAGGTAGGGAATTCCCTTCTCCATCCAGGCCGGCTTCGCCGTCCCCTTGAGATGGTGGTCGAAGAACTCCTGCATGCGGACCGTGTAGTCCTTCTGGTTGGCACGCTTGCGCAGGCCGTGCAACTCGCCATTGTAGTTGAGCAGGTAAACCTCCTTGTCGAGCCGGCGCAGGGCCATGTAGTACTCGATGCCCTGATACCACGGCACCGCGTCGTCCTGGTCGTTGTGCAACATCATGAGCGGCGTCTGCACGCGGTCGGCCATGAAGATCGGCGAGTTCTCCAGATAGCGCAGCGGCACCTGCCAGAGAGTGCCGCCGATCCGGCTCTGCGATTGCTCGTACTGAAACTGCCGTGATAGCCCTGTCCCCCAGCGGATGCCGCCATAGGCGCTGACCATGTTGGCCACAGGCGCGCCGGCAATCGCGGCCTTGAAGCGATTCGTCTGCGTGATCATGTAGGCGATTTGATAGCCGCCCCAGCTATGGCCCTGGATGCCGATCGCTTTCTCGTCGAGAATGCCCTTGTCGGCGACAGCGGAAATGGCCGGCAGCACGCACTTCATCGCGCTGGGGCCGGGACTGCCGACCGTGTAGGCGATGTCGGGCATCAGTACGAGATAGCCGTTGCTGGCATAGTACGAGGCATTGATACTCGTGCCGGGACGCGGACTGACGAAGCGATGCAGTCCCTGCGACAGCCGTTCGTAGATGTAGACGACCATCGGATACTTCTTGCCCTGCTCGAAGTTGTCCGGCTTGATCAGCACGCCTTGCAGGGCCTTGCCGTCGGAACTCCTGTAATGGATCAGCTCCGCATGGCCCCAGAGCAAGTCCTTCTTCCGCGGATTGATGTCGCTGATCTTCTTCAGTTCCTTGAAGGACGAATCGCTGACGATCAGGTCGGGATACTCGTTGAAGGTCCCGGCCGTCAGCAGATAGACGTCGGCGTCCTTCGCCTTGACCGGCGCACTGAACGAACGGGCCGCCATGATCAGACAGCGCGGCGCACCATTCTTGACGTCCAGCCGATAGAAGCCCTCGTCGCGCGTGTGCAGGTTTTCGGCCGAGAGCAGCAACGGCTTGTCGAGGTTGACGAATCGCTGGCGCGCGTCCACCAACACCTGGCGAAAGCGAATGTCGCTCTTGCGTCCGAGTCCTTGCGTCAGGTTCAGGGCGCTGCTGCCGTCCGGAGCGATCTGCCAGATATCGTGACGGTCGTAGAGGAGTACGGCGGCGTCATTGGCCGTCCAGCCGGCGATGCCGAAAGCATTCGGCTTGTCGGGCGTGTCGTGGTCCTCGTTGTGGAAAGCGACGCCGAGTTTCCCCGTCAGGTTGACGCTCTTGCCGGCGGAGAGAGCGATGCTGTGCCAGTCCTTGCCGTCGAAGTGGAGCGCGTACTTCGCCTCCGGCGACAGAATCAATCCGCCGGCGGGTTTCTTGCCCAGAGGCGTCCGCGTGCCTTCGCGGGTGTTGACGAGGAAGTAGTCGGCGAAGCCGGCAACGCTCTCGCGGCCAACCAGCCGGCGATAGGGGCGATCGTCCATTCCCAGCGCCAGGAGGCCATCGCTGCCGAGGGTGACGTCGGGGACGTTCTCATCGGCGAGTTGAAGATATTTCTTATCCTTGATGTGCAGAACGGCTCGATAGGTGCGGCCGCGTTCGCTGTCGGCGCGGAGCTTCTGCATCGGCTGGATGTAATCGTCCTTCCAGTGCCACAGGTCGAGATCGACGCGCTGTTCGGAGGACGGCGTCAGCGGCATCGACGTGGGTTCGGGAGGGGCAGGGGCGGCGCTGAGGAAGAGCTTGCTGCCGTCGCGCGAGAACGACAGCCCGCCGCGATCACTGACCAGCCAGCCCTTCTTGAATCCAGGCGTGTCCGTGGAGAGCAACTCCGCCGCCTTGCCCGCGCTGAGGGTAGCGGGCGGCTGAACGGCGATCAGCGCGCAGAGTCCGCCGAGATTGCCCAGCGGCGCCGGCGGCAAGGCGAAACTGACCGCGCTCGACTTGCGCTCCCAGTGATAGAGCTTGTAGTGCGGCACAACGGCCGCGGGCTTCTCTTCCGGTTCGGCCATGAACACCAGTTGATCCTGCTTCTCGTCCCAGGTAAGGCGCTGATAACGTCCCTTGCCGGCCAGGATCGGCACGGCGGCGCTGGGCAATCCGGGAACGATCAGATAGACGCCGTTGTTCTCCTCGGCCTTTGCGGAGACGGTGTAGACGAGGGCCTTGGCGTCCTTGGTGAAGCTGTACTCGACGACGTCCTGAATGATGCGTTCGCTGCCATCGACGAGGTTTCGCAGGA
Organism: Gemmatales bacterium; assembly: GCA_038240465.1. Taxonomy (GTDB): domain Bacteria; phylum Planctomycetota; class Planctomycetia; order Gemmatales; family Gemmataceae; genus JBBRIK01. The sequence continues at coordinate 5,093 of JBBSDR010000180.1, read as the reverse complement.
TGAGATCGCTGCCGGGGGTCCGGCCAGGCTTTGCCGGCGCTGGACGCGGGCCGAGTGGCTGCGTCATCGGTGCCTTGGGGTCCTTCGGCGGCGCGACGGGGAGGACGGCTTTCGGCTCGCGCGTGTAGGCCAGGAAGGTGCTGTTCTCTTCCGGCAGGGTCCAGCCGCGCGCCCCATCCAGGCGTGTGATCTTCCCACTCGCCAGCTCCACAAGCGCGATGCCGGCTTTCGGGGTTTCCTTGCTGTCCTTGCGCGCCTTCTCGACCTCGGCCTTCGTCGGCGTTACGGACAGGACGAGCAGCCGGCTATCGGCAGTGTAGGCGAGCCGGGCGACGAAACCGGCCCCACCGCGCACCACACCTGTCCGGCCGGCCAGGGCGGTGCCGCCACCGCTGGGCAGATGCCATTCCTGCGCCGTGCGGAGATTGCGGACGACGTATTCGCCGTCTCCTTCCTGCGGCGTGACGGCGTAGGCGGCGTACTGGCCATTACGCGCCAGGGCCGACGAGGAAATCGCGCGCCAGGCATCGGCGTCGTTGTGCGTCAGCGGCCTTTTTGACTGGGCGTCCGCGGCGGCGGTCAGAGCGAGGAGCAACAAGAGAGATCGAAGCAGCATGCGTCCCCCGGCCACAAGAATAGAACGAGCGGTTAGAGAAAGGCCACGATTCGAGCAAGTCCAGGATTGAGAAGCAACGCCGATTTACGGTAAGCCCCTGGCGAACGCCTGTCCAGAAAAAAGTCGCCGGGTCCGGGTGCCTCCGCTACAACGGCGAGGGTTTGCAAGCGGATAACGGAGAATGAGTATGCCGACCTTCAAGCTGGTGATGCGCGTGTTGTTTGGCGTGCTGTTCATCCTGGCGGGGCTGAATCATTTCCGCGATCCCGACTTCTATGTGAAGATCATGCCGCCCTATTTGCCGTGGCATCTCGAGCTCGTCTATGCGAGTGGCGTGTGCGAGGTGGCACTCGGCGTCCTGCTGCTGATTCCCCGATTCTCGGTCCTCGCTGCCTGGGGCCTCATTGCCCTCCTGATCGCGGTGTTCCCGGCCAACCTGCACATGGCTTTGCATCCGGATGACTATACCCAGATCAGCCCGCTCGTGCTGTGGCTCAGGCTGCCGCTCCAGGGCGTACTCATCGCCTGGGCTTACTGGTTCACGCGCTAGCAGCAAACGGTGTTTCGGGCTTTTCGTGTAACCAATGAGGCGCGACAATTTAGCGAGCCGCCGGGTTTATCCAGGCGGTCTTCGCAGCTTGGCGTCCCTGGCTGCTGAGGTCCGGCCCGGACTTATTCACTTCATAATTCCCGACCATTGCCTTCGTTTGCCGGCAAAGCAGGAGGAGGCTTCTGAGAGAAACGCTCCAGCCGGAATCTTGTCTCCTCGCCCAGAATGCGCAAGGCCATTCGCGTCTCCCACACAAGTAAGGCAGAGCCGCTGACCAGGCCGCCGACCCCAACCACGCCGGCGCTAGAATGAAGAAAAGGAGGCTCGGTCATGGCCAATCTCCGAAAACGTGTGCCGGAAAACGTCGCTGGCGATTTCTTCGTGGACTCGACCTGCATCAACTGCGATGCTTGCCGGCAGATCGCTCCCGCGGTCTTCAGTGAGGCTGCGGAAACGTCCTTCGTCTCGACCCAGCCGGGTTCCAGCACCGGCCGAAGACAAGCGTTGCAAGCGCTGCTGGCCTGTCCCACTGGCTCCATCGGCTGTCTCGGTGACGATGACGTGAAGGCGGTGATGGACGACTTCCCGCTCGCCGTCGAGGGGCCGGTGTCCTATTGCGGCTACAACTCACCGAAGTCGTATGGCGGCAACAGCTACTTCATCCAGCAACCCGCGGGCAACTGGCTGATCGACTCGCCGAAGTTCGTCACGCCGCTCGTCAAGCGGTTGGAGGCCCTGGGCGGCATTGCCCACATCTTCCTGACGCATCGAGACGACGTGGCCGACGCCGAGCGCTACGCCGAACATTTCCAGAGCCGAAGAATCATTCATCGGGACGAGTTGTCGTCGCAGCCCGGTGCGGAAATCGTCCTCGCCGGCGATGGTCCGTGGGAGTTGGCTCCCGGCTTCCTTGCCATCCCGACGCCGGGCCATACGAAGGGTCATTGCGTCCTGCTCGTCCAGGATCGCTTCCTCTTCACCGGCGACCACCTGGATTGGGACCGGGACGGTCAGCACCTTGCGGCATCCGAGGTCTACTGCTGGTACTCATGGACGCAGCAGGCCGAGTCGATGCAGCGGCTGGCGAACTACCGCTTCGAGTGGGTGTTGCCCGGCCACGGCCAGAAGGTGCGTTTGTCTGCGGACGAGATGCGCGAGCAACTCCTGCGCCTGGCCGAGACGATGTGCAAGTAGCGGTGGAAGCGAGTCCGGAGGGGGGTTGAAGTCGGGTGTCTGCTGGTCGGGCCGCTCCTCGAAGCCGCCGAAGACGATCACTTGTAGTTGGCCCACGTCATCGACCCGCATCAGCATCTTCTCGACGACATAGCCCAGAGCCGCTTCGTGGTCATGGCGGTGATGCACGCCGTTCTGGATCGGGGCGGACACGATGCAGTCGCCGAACGAGCGGTCGCGGCCCCGGCTGTCCACAATGGCACAAGCAGGGAAACGAAGAAGGCCAGAAGTCCTTGCCGTTGTTGGACTTCTGGCCTTGTGAACTAGCGAGGACGACGGGATTCGAACCCGCAACTTCCGGATCGACAGTCCGGTACTCTAACCAATTGAGCTACGTCCCCAATGTATTTTCTCGCAACCCCTCAGGGTCGTGCCGATAGATTCCGCCTCTTCATCATCCTCTCATGTTACGCGGTCCGCTGACGTTTTCCAGGGTGTCCCTAACATTCTCTGACAGATGGACTCTCCGTAATTGGCTTCCACCAATAGCGCTGCTGCGTCTTTTTATCGCGCCGGTCCGGGAGTGCCAAGGGGTTTCGCTTGCGTTTCTGCACGAGTTCGCTGCAAGACCCGAACTTGCCGCGTCACTCCTTTTTCTCGAGCGCCTGAATCTGTTTGGGATCGCTGACGACCAGGCGCGGGCGATCCTTGAACAGCGTCACCAGACCGCTCACCTGGATCGTCTTGCCCTTGAAGTAACTCGCCGGTTCGTCAATGCCGGCCTTCTTGAACCGGGCGGCTCCTTCCAGGTCGATCACCGGTCCGGTGCAGCGCCGGGTTCGGCGTCTGGACGCATGTCCCCAACCGCCAGCCCTCCGGCGTCCGCGAACAACACGAACTCCAGCCGCCCTAGACCGAAGACCCACGACTCGTCGATGACCATGAACTGCCGCCAGTGCTGCACCATCACCCGCCAAGGCAGGCGGTACACGCAGCGCCGCATGTGGGCGTAGAACACCACCTGCTCGTCGGGCCACGGCAGCGACTCCCGCAGAAACGCGACCACAGCATCCGGTCGCAGTGAGTCGTTGGCGAAGTCGTACCAGTTCGGGCCGTATGCCGTGTACCGGCCCAGTCGGTGTCCGGCCGGCAGTTGCCGGTAGCTCGGCTGCCCCGCATCGACCATCGAGTCCCAGAACACCTCGGCCGCGTCGTCGGTCAGCGGCCAGACGGCCGGCAGGTCGGCACCGAGTGGCGGCCCGCGGTCGAGGTAGAGCGGCCAGTCCTTCTCAGGATCAGACCGACGACACCCTTGGGGAATCGCCGCCATCCGGAACGCCCTCCGGGGGTCGGGTAGCCAGGAGGCATTGCTGCCTCCCAGCCCCCTAAGAACCGTACGTGCATCATTCCGACGCATACAACTCAAGCATCGGACAACGCGCCTTTGTCAAACACGCGGTTGCCCCATTGGTCTTGGGGACAACCTGAGCGTTACTACGGCAGTGCCGGCTACCGAGATGACTTCGGTGGCGGCTGACAAAGAAAAGGGGACAGACCCCGAACCCAATTCCGGTTTTTCATCTCATTTGGTTCGGGGTGTGTCCCCTTTTCTGTGGCGACACATCTCGGCAGCCGGGGCCGCCGAGGAGATAGTGTACCACGAAACGCCGGGATGCGGCCCCGGTCTGCTGTAGCGACTTGTTAGGCCGCCCCCGCTTTTTCGGTCGGGAGGAAACTGAAGTACTCCCGCACCTCAAGTTGCATGCGGTCAATCTCGGCCAGGAAGCCGGAAACAGCCGCGCGGTAATTCACAGGATTGGTTTCATTCTTGCGGAGGTGCGTGACTTGCTGTTGAAACCAGGCGATACGTTCCAGCGTCGTTTGCAACTCCCGGTCGTTTGTGATCATGGCGCCTCTCCCACAATTTCGATAATACTCCGCTTGCCGCCTTCGCGACGCGCTTGCCAGAATTCTACCATAGCCTGTTCCCCACCGAGCGCCCCAGAGCGCTTGATCCAGAACACGCTTGCCCCAAAGTGGGCGTCGGCTTCCATGTGCTGGAACACCAAGGCGGCCTCGCCCGTCACAGCTACCAAGTCGAAGGAGTCCTCCATCAGGAGGATGATGTCAACGTCGTTTGGGTCGGCCTTCGCGGTGACGAACGATCCGAACACGACGAACCGCGCTAACTGTCCGGTCGAGACCGCCAGTTGATGCAAACGCCTCAGACGATCCGCCACGGCGCACCGCTGAGCGGATCCTTGGCCGAAGCGGTCCAGGGTCTCGGTCAGTGTCGCGCGATGCACCCCAGGCGGCAAGTCTCCTTCTTCATTGAACGCCGGTAACGCCACGGGAATTCCCCAATGACCGATCAGAGCATGGCCTTGAGTCGGTTGATCTCCTCCAGCGCCTCGGTCGCTCGTCGCTGGACTTCCTCTCGTTGCGAGATCAGCCACTTGCGTCGCGAGTCCTCGGACTCCTCGCACCGCTCTTCCGAGATGCGGCTGGCCTCCGCTTGGAGATTCTGCCAGTGGGCCTGCAACCCGTCGATCTGCCGTTGAATCTCGGAGCGATCCATAATCATGAGCCTCCACCGCTGACCTTGGTCGTTAGACCCATCGCAGCGGTGACAAAAGGCCTAACAAGAGCGTTCTATGCGTTGTGTCCGCCAGGAGTGACCGTGTCGGCGGCCGATGATTGTGAGGGCGGACACAATGCATAGAACGCTGTTGGACTGAACCGCTCATCGGGATT
>JBBSDR010000179.1:0-8781 GCA_038240465.1 Gemmatales bacterium | reverse complement strand
TGCGGAACTCGTCGTTCGCCCCGACGGCGGCTACCTCATCACGGGTGGACTCGGCGGCCTGGGCCTGCTCGTGGCGCGCTGGCTGGTCGAGAAGGGCGCACGACACCTCACGCTCGTCGGCCGCAGTGCGCCCTCGGAGGAAGTCCAAAGCGTGCTGGCGGAACTGGCGAAGAGCGGAGCAACGCTTGAGGTTGTCAGCGTGGATGTGGCATGTGCGGAGGACGTGGCGCGGGTGCTGGCGGGGATCGAGCAGGTTGTCCCGCTGCGCGGCATTGTCCACGCGGCCGGCGTGCTGGAAGACGCCCTGCTGCTGGAACAGAGCCGGGAAAAGCTCGACCGTGTGATGGCTCCTAAGGCGCTCGGCGCCTGGCATCTGCACACGTTGACAGCAGACAGACCGCTCGATTTCTTCGTGCTGTTCTCGTCGGTCACGGCGCTGCTGGGGACGCCGGGACAGGGTGCTTATGCCGCCGCGAATGCCTTTCTCGATGGCCTGGCGTCGATGCGCCGCCGCGCCGGCTTGCCCGCTCTGAGCATCAACTGGGGACCGTGGGCGGAAGTGGGCATGGCGGCGCGCGGCGGCGAGTCGCAGAGACAGCGCTGGCTGGCCCAGGGCATCGGCAGCATCCCACCGGCGCAAGGAGTCGCCGTGCTGGAGCGACTTCTCGGACAGGATGCCGCGAATGCCGCTGTCTTCGCCGTCAACTGGCCGCGCTTCCTGCAGCAGATTCCCGCCGGCGCCGTGCCGCCTCTGCTCGAAGAGATCGCGCGGACCGAGAAGCCCGAGACGGCCGCGCCGCGCGATACCGCCCTGCTTCTCCGGCTGGAGCAGGCAGACGGGGAGCAGCGCGAGGAACTGCTGCAAGAGTACGTTCGCACCGAGGCGGCGAACGTGTTGCGCCTCGACAAGGCCGCGGGACTCGACGTTCAGCAGCCGCTCAACGAGGCCGGCATGGACTCATTGATGGCCGTCGAGTTGCGCAACCGGCTCGGTAGGGCAGTTGGCCGCACCCTGTCGCCGACGCTGCTCTACAGCCAACCCACAATCGAGAAACTGACGCGCTATCTGCTCAAGGAAGTCCTCGACCTGCGGGCCGCTCCTGTTGCGGAGACGACGCAGCGTGCCGCAAGTGACGAACCCATCGCCATCATCGGATTGAGTTGCCGGTTGCCTGGGGCCAACAGCGCCGAGGAGTTCTGGAAACTGCTTCACGGCGGAGTGGACGCGGTCAAGGAAGTGCCGGCGGATCGCTGGGACATCAACGCCTTTTATGACGCCGATCCCGAAGCGCCGGGCAAGATGTACACGCGCCGCGGCGGCTTTCTCGACCGCGTGGACGGCTTCGACGCAGCCTTCTTCGGCATCGCGCCGCGCGAAGCCGTCAACATGGATCCGCAACAACGGCTGCTGCTCGAAGTCGCCTGGGAAGCCCTCGAAGATGCGGGGATCGCGGCCGAGCAACTCGCTGGCTCGCTCACTGGCGTCTATGTCGGCATCAGCACGGTCGATTATTCCCAGCGGCAGGGGCGCGACATTGGCCTCGACGGCATCAATGCCTACACCGGGACAGGCAACGCTTTCAGTGTCGCGGCGGGGCGCATTTCGTATGTCCTCGGGCTTCAAGGGCCGAACTTCCCTGTCGATACCGCCTGCTCTTCCTCGCTGCTCTCCGTGCATCTCGCCTGTCAGGCGCTGCGGGCGGGCGAGTGCCGGCTGGCGCTGGCAGGGGGTGTCAACCTGATCCTGACGCCGGAAGGGTCGATCTACTTCTGCAAGCTGCGAGCGACGTCGCCAGACGGCAAATGCAAGACGTTCGACGCCTCGGCGGATGGCTATGTCCGCGGCGAGGGCTGTGGCGTCGTGGTGCTGAAACGACTCTCCGATGCTCTGGCGGATGGCGATCACATCCTGGCCGTGGTGCGCGGCTCGGCCGTCAATCACGATGGCCGCAGCAATGGTCTGACCGCGCCCAATGGCGAGGCGCAGGAAGCGGTCATCCGGCAGGCGCTGGCGTCGGCGGGCGTCGGGCCGGCCGAGGTGGACTACATCGAGGCACATGGCACCGGCACGGCGCTGGGCGATCCGATCGAGGTGCAGGCCCTGGGCGCGGTGCTGGGGAAGGAGCGCGGCGGCCGGCCGTTTCTGCTCGGTTCGGTGAAGACGAACATCGGCCATCTCGAAGCGGGAGCGGGAGTCGCCAGTCTCATCAAGGTCGTCCTCGCCTTGCAGCACGGCGTCATTCCGCCGCACCTGCACTTCACGAAGCCGAGTCCGTACATCCCGTGGAGTGACATCCCCGTCCGCATTCCGACGACGCCGACGCCCTGGCCAGCCGGCGCCAAGAATCGTCTCGCAGGCGTCAGCTCGTTCGGCTTCAGCGGGACCAACGTCCATCTCATCGTCGAGGAAGCACCAGCCGTTCCGAAGCCGGCTGTTGCCGATCCGCGGCCGCTGCAACTGCTGACGCTGTCGGCGCGGACTCCGACCGCACTGCGCGAACAGGCACGACAATTCGCGGAGCGGCTTGGCCAGCAGGAGCTGGCGCTCAACGATGTCTGCTACACCGCGAGTGCGGGACGAAGCGCCTTCGTCCATCGGCTCGCTCTGCCCTGTCAGACGACTGCGGAGGCGCAAGCGCGTCTGGCCGAGTTCGCCGAAGGACAGTTGCCGGCTGGCATGCACGTTGGCCAGGTGGAACGCGAGCGCAAGCAGAAGGTGGCGTTTCTCTTCACCGGCCAGGGATCGCAGTACAGCGGCATGAGCAAGCTGCTTTACGATACCTGCCCGCTCTTCAAGATCGAACTAGATCGCTGCGCCGGGTTGCTCGCGTCCCATCTCGACGCGCCATTGTTGGAGGTGATGTTCGCCACTGACAAGGGGGTGTCACTGCTGGATCAGACGCTGTACACGCAGACGGCGCTGTTCGCGCTGGAGTATGCGCTGGCGCAACTGTGGCTGTCCTGGGGCGTCAAGCCGGTCGCCGTCATGGGCCATAGCCTGGGAGAATATGTCGCCGCCTGCGTTGCCGGCGTGCTGTCGCTGCCCGATGCGATCGCGCTGGTCGCCACACGCGCCCGGCTGATGCAGGATCTGCCTGCGGGCGGAGCGATGGCGGCGGTGTTTGCCGGCGAGGAGCAGGTGAGCGCGATTGTCGAGGCACGACGGGATCGGCTTGCCATCGCCGCACTGAACGGCCCGCAAAATACGGTCCTTTCCGGCGAGGCGGCTACGGTCGAGGAGGTGGTGAAAGAGCTTGAAGCGCAGGGCATTCGCTGCCAGCGGCTGAGCGTCTCGCATGCGTTTCACTCGCCGCTGGTCGAGCCGATGCTCGCGCGACTCGACGAGGTCGCGCGCGGCATCCCTCATGCCTCGCCGCGCATCGCCCTCGTCTCCAATCTCACCGGCCAACTCGTAACGAGCGAGGACGGTCTGGCGGCGGACTACTGGCATCGTCATGCCCGCCAGCCCGTGCAGTTTGCGCGCGGGATGCAGACGCTCACCGAGCAGAGCTGCACCGCGTTCGTCGAGATCGGCCCAGGGACGACGCTGCTCGGCATGGGTCGCCGGTGTCTGCCCGAGGACAGCACTCCATGGCTGCCCTCGCTGCGGCGCGGCGCCGACGACTGGCACACACTTCTCGATACCGGGGCTCAGTTGCACGTTCGCGGCGTCAACCTCGACTGGAAGGCGTTCCACAAGGACGGGCCGCGGCGCAAGGTGAGCCTGCCGACGTATCCCTTCCAGCGACAGCGATTCTGGTACGAGACACGCCCGGCGGTCGCCACGTCGGGCCGCGCGAGCCATCCGCTGCTCGGCGTCTGCGTTCAGGCGACCTTGCGCGAGATGGTGTTCGCCCGGAGCCTGAGCGTCGAGTCGCCTGCGTTCCTCGGCCAGCATCGGCTCGCCGGCCAGGCGCTGGTCCCTGCCGCCACCTATATCGATCTCGCACTCGCCGCTGCGGGAGAGGCGCTTGGGGCAGACGTGCGGATCGCTCTGGAAAAGCTGGAAATTCCCGAGGCGCTGCTGCTGCCTGAAAGCGATAGCGTCCAGTTCCGGCTGCAACTGCGACGCGAGGAAGAGGGCATTGTTCTTGAAGGACGCACGGGCGATACGGTCCACGTTCGCGGCATGCTTCGAGTGCTGACGGGCGAGGAAACGCCGGCGGCAAGGATGGAGGAAGCACGCGGCCGTTGCACTCAACCTGTGGCGAGCGCCGACTTCTACGAGCGCATCGCCCAGCGCGGACTGGAACTCGGCCCGGCGTTTCAGTTGGTCGAGGAGTTGTGGCGCGGCACAGGCGAGGCGATTGGACGAGTACGGCAACTCGATAGCGCAACCGCTTCGCACGTCTTCGCCCCGCCGCTTCTCGATGCCTGCTTGCAGGTCGTCGGCGCCGCCCTGCCCGACAGTGGGCAACAGGATGACAGCAGCGTCCTGCTCATCGGCATCGAGCGTTTCGTCCTCCAGCGCCGGCCCGGCGACGGGTTGTGGAGCCATGCAACCGTCCGGCCCGCTGCTCCCGCCGCAGGTACTTTCGTCGCTGACGTTGTGCTGTTCGACGAGGCAGGCGAATCGCTCGGCACTATCACCGGCTTGAGCTTCCGGCGGATCGCGGGAGGTGGGCCGCGGACCCACGGCAAGCCACGGCTGGCGGAGTGCCTCTACGAGGTCGCCTGGCATCCGCTCGCCCATGTCGATCAGGGACTCGACCCCGATTATCTGTTCGCGCCCGCCGTCCTCTCGGGCCGTCGTCAGGCGTGGCAACAGCAGATGATCGCGGCCCATCACTTGGAACACTACCGGGGCATGCTCGATCCGCTGGAGCAACTCAGCACCGCTTACGTCGTCCGCGCCTTGCGGCAACTGGGCTGGCAGCCCGGCCAATCCAGTCCGCCGAGCGCGGCGGAAGCGGGCATCGTCGAAGGCCAGGGCCGGCTGTACGGACGCATGACCGAGATGGTGCTGGTGGATGGTCAGGCCGCACTTGCCCTTGATGGGGATACGCTGTCGGCCCGGCTGCGCGAGCAGTACCCGGCCTGCGAACCGGAATTGCGACTGCTGGATCGCTGTGGCACCCATCTCGCGGAGGTGCTTCAGGGAAGACGCGATCCGCTGCCGCTCCTGTTCCCCGAGAACGACGTGGGCAGCGTCGAACATCTGTATCAGAATTCGCCCTTTTTGCGGGCCTACAACGGCCTCGTCGAAGAAGTCTTCGCCTCGTGTGTGGCTGATCTTCCCGCAGGGCGAACGCTGCGCGTGTTGGAGATTGGCGCGGGTACGGGTGGAACGACGGTCCACGTTCTGCCGCGACTGCCCTCTGATCGCACCGACTATGTCTTCACCGATGTCTCGCCGCTCTTTCTGGCGCGGGCGCAGGAGAAACTCTCCGCGTATCCCATGGTGCGCTATGCGGTCTTCGACGTCGAGCGCGATGCGGCAGAGCAGGGCTTCGCTGCCGGCAGTTTCGACATCATCCTGGCCGCGAACGTGCTGCACGCCACGGCGGACCTGCGCCAGTCGCTGCGAAACGCCCGGCAATTACTGGCTCCGGGCGGCCTGCTGGTGCTGCTCGAAGGGACGATGCGACAGCGCTGGCTCGACATCATCTTCGGCCTGACACCCGGCTGGTGGAGCTTCCGCGACACCGACCTGCGACCTTCCTATCCGCTGCTTTCGCGTTCGCAGTGGCGCGACGTGCTGTGCGAGACGGGCTTCGTGGAGTCGTGTGCTTTGCCGGAGCAGGAGGACAGCGACGGCCTGTTCGCGCGTCAGGCAATCCTTGTCGCGCGCAACTCTGTCGCGCCGCCGCGAGATCGAGGTGAGGCATGGTTGATCTTCGCGGATCGAGGCGGCATCGGACGAGAACTGGCGAACAAACTGCAACAGCGGGGCGATCGGTGTTTGCTGGTCCTGCCCGGCGAGACCGACTTCGAGCGCGTGCTGGCGCAGGACCTGGAGACCGAGCGACCGGGCTGTCGTGGCATCGTCTACCTGTGGGGAGCGGACGGAGGCGATGAGGAGGCGCTGCTGGATGACCTCGCATTCAACTGTCGGAGCGTCCTCCATCTGTTGCAGGCAATCGTAAAGGCCGCCTGGTCAACACCGCCGAAGCTCTGGCTGGTGACGAATGGCGGCTTGCAAGGCGCGCCCCTCTGGGGCCTGGGACGAGTGACAAGCCGCGAGCATCCCGAACTCTGGGGCGGCCTCATCGAGTTGGATCCGGCCGCTGGCGCCGACCGGAACGCGGACGCCCTGCTCGCTCAACTCTGGAAGCCCGATAGCGAGGATCAGGTAGCCTTCCGCGATGGAACACGACGGGTCGCACGACTGGAGCGACGTCCTTCTTCGGAGCCGGGCGAAGCCTTGCGGATCGAGCCGGATGCAACGTATCTCATCACCGGCGGTCTCGGAGGGCTGGGATTGCGCATCGCTCGCTGGCTGGTGGAGCGTGGCGCGCGTTCGCTGGTCCTGTGCGGCCGCAGTCAGGGAAGTGACGTTGCCCGCGAGGCGGTGCGAACTCTGGAGGGAGGCGCGGTCAAGGTGCGCGTCGTTCAGGCGGATGTGGCCAATGAGGATCAGCTTCGTTCGCTGCTGGCGGAGATCGAACAGAACCTGCCGCCGCTGCGCGGCATCGTCCATGCGGCCGGCGTCTTTGAGGACAGCATGCTCGCCCGGCAATCCTGGGAGGGCTTTGCTCGCGTCCTTGCGCCGAAGGTCGCGGGAGCGTGGAATTTGCATCGGCTGACACGAGACAGGCCACTCGATTTCTTCGTGCTGTTCTCGTCGGCGGCATCGGTCCTCAGTACGACCGGCCTCGGCAATTACACGGCCGCGAACGTCTTCCTCGACGCCCTCGCTCAGCAACGCCGCGCTCAGGGATTGCCCGGCCTGTCGATCAGTTGGGGCCCGTGGGCCGGCGTCGGCATGGCCCAGGCCGTCGGCAGCGAACGCGAACGGCAATGGGCGCTGGCGGGACTCGATCCCTTCCCCGCCGAGTTAGGACTCGCCGCCCTGGAGACATTGCTGCGACAGCAGACGGCGCATGGCCTCGTCGCCGCCATTCGCTGGAGCGATTACCTGGCGGCGAGTGGCGAGACGCCTCTCCTCGCTGAGATGGCCCGCGAGACCAAGGCGGAAACGCATGGAGAACAGACGACCGAGGGCGTCCTTGTCGAGCGCATCCTGACGGCATCCAGTGACAGCCGGGTGTCACTCGTCCTCGCTCACCTGCGCCAGCGCGTCGCGCGCGTCCTCAACATGCGGGAAAGCGACCTGCCCGACGACGGCAATCTGCTCGAACTGGGACTCGATTCACTGATGGTGATGGAACTGCTCAACGGCCTGAAGCGCTCCCTGCGTTTGACCATCTATCCGCGCGAACTGTATGACCGCCCGCAACTGGCGTCGCTGGCGCGGTATCTGACAGCCGAAGTGGAGAGGGCGCATGGCGGGGTGGAGAGGGTCACGCCAACCGCCATTCCCGCTAAGCCGCAAGCGGCGAAGAGGGGACCGCGCCGCACCGTAGCACACCGCAATCCCCCGATGCTGTTCCTGCTGTCGAGTCCGCGTTCCGGTTCGACCCTGCTGCGCGTCATGCTCCAGGGACACCCGCGCCTGTTCTCGCCGCCGGAACTGCACCTGCTGCCCTTCGACACCATGAGCGAACGCCAGCAGGGACTCGGGCTCAGCTACATGGGCGAAGGCTTGCAGCGATCGCTGATGGAACTGCAAGGACTCGACGCCGACGAGAGCAAGCGCATCGTCGATGATCTGCTCCAGCGCGATGCCTCCGTGCAGGAGGTCTATGGATTGCTTCAGCGGCTGGCGGGCGAGCGACTGCTGATCGACAAGACGCCGACGTATGCCGCCAACTTCGAGACGCTCGAACGCGCCGAGGAACTGTTCGACGGAGCTAAATATGTTTATCTGACGCGCCATCCCTATGCGGTCATTGAGTCGTTCGTGCGCATGCGCATGGACAAGTTGCTCGATGTCAACGAGGTCGATCCACTCACGCTGGCCGAGCATGTCTGGGCCTCGACCAACGGCAACGTGCTGCGCTTCTTCGAGAGGGTCGATCCGGCACGGCGCTTCCACCTTTGCTACGAAGACCTGGTCCGCGATCCCGAGATGACGATGCGCTCGCTGTGCGATTTCCTCGGCTTCGACTTCGATCCCGCCCTGCTGACGCCCTACGAGGGGCAGCGCATGCTCGACGGTGTGCACGCTCAGTCCATCGGTATCAATGATCCGAACTTCATGCAGCACGACCGCATCGACGCCTCGCTCGGCGACGTTTGGCGATCGATTCGCCTGTCGCGCTTGCTAGGCGAACAGAGCCGGCAGGTGGCGGCTGCCCTGGGCTACGAATTGCCGCACGAGGCCGCGTCGAGTGCTGTCATGCGCGAGCGAATGGTCGAGGTGCGCGGCTTGCCGCTGTGCCTGTGCGAGTGGGGTCCAGAGGAGGGGCCGACCGTCCTGTGCGTTCATGGCATCCTCGAACAGGGGGCGGCGTGGCAGGCAGTGGCGGCCCTCCTGGCTGCGCAAGGCTTCCGTGTTGTCGCGCCCGATCTGCGCGGACATGGGCGCTCTGGACACAGTAGCCCGAGCGCGTCGTATCAGATCTTCGACTTTGTCTCGGACCTCGACGCGCTGAGCGCAAGCCTGAAGGGGAAGCCAGTGACCCTGGTCGGTCACTCGCTCGGCGGAATCGTCGCATCGCTGCTGGCGGCCGCGCGGCCAGAGCGATTCGCCGGACTGGTGCTGATCGAGAAGCCGTT
>JBBSDR010000178.1:0-8792 GCA_038240465.1 Gemmatales bacterium | reverse complement strand
TGGCCACGGTAGGGGAACGGGCAAACTGGCAGACCGTCGAGCGGTATGTGCAGCGGCAAGGGCAGCCTCAAGAAGATCTCCGGCAGCTCCGAATGTTTTAGTTCTCTGATACCCCGCAGCTTGCTGCGGGGAGCTTCATTGCGATCGGAGACAGAGTCTGGGTCGGCACAACCGGGGGCGCCGCGACGTCACGCGGTGGGGCCGCGCTCGTCGGCGGAGCCATCCGCTCCATTGGGGAGCGGTGGGTCAAGGGTGTCGCGGCATTGGTCTTGTGGCCGTGGCGGGACCGGCCTGTGTCCGCTTCCTGCTGTTGGAGCTGCACCAGCGTCAGCGAGGCCGCCAATTCCTGGACCTGCTTCGTGAGGGCCTCCACCTGGCCTGTCAACAGGCTCCGCTCCTGCTTCTCGCGCTGCTCGATCGTCACCCGCTCACGATACTGACTGATCATCTCCTCGTTATTGACCGGCACGCGAGCAGCACCAGATGGCACGACCGGCTTCGGCGCGCAGGCGACCGTCAGGGCACAGACCAGACAGACCAACAGACTGTGTAGATGGACAGGCCACCTGTCTTTGAATCTTTTCATGTTCCTCCCCCTTATGACTCTCGATCCAACCGGGACCGCTCGACCAGGACAGCGCGACCCTGTATGTGAGCTTCCGTCGCCTCGATCCTGTGATGTTCTTCCTCTCCCCTTCCGCTCGTCGTCGTCCGTGTCCGCTCCGTTTCATGACGGTGAGATCCGCTGTGTGCCTGCTCCACCCCGTTTGTCACCATCTCGGTCTTGTCGGTCCAGTCCAGCTGTGCAAAGTAGGCATCGACCAACTGGTTCACCTCCCCCCCGGTGGGCGGATCGTGCGGCAGCACAGGCGGGAGCGCCGACAGATCCATCGCCAGCGTCGAGAGATCGACCGGCTCATTCGGCGTGAGTGGCCGTATCCGCCGTTCCACTTTGGCTCGATGAAGATCTACATCGAGCCAGGGGATCTCCACCGCCAGTTCCCGCTTCACGAAGGCGGCCTCTTCCAATTCAACCTGCGTCGGCATCCGGCGTCCTATTCCAGCCAGCGAGGGACTGACTTCTTTTAATCGATCGATGAAGATGGGATCGTCGTAGAATCGCGCCTTGTCACAGAGGATCGGCTTCGTATGCATGAGGTTGATGATGGCTTTGCTCTCCCCAAGTTCCTTCACTTCTTGTGGCAACAGGACGGGTCGGGCTTGTTCCGATCGGGTAGAACTGGTTGACGCATGAGACCCCTGGCTCCAACTGCGCGGCTGACTCGCGCCGGTGGAGACCGCTTCTTCCGTATAGGTGCCCAGCATCTGGGAATAGGCCTGGGCATCTCGTTGTTCGCGCGGGGCAAAGAGCACCTGACAGGCATGGTTGGTGACAAAGGTGCGGGCGTCCTTCTCGCCATACACGGATTCGAGTTGCGACAGACTCTGAATGATCGGCAGGAGCCGGAGATTGTAGCCTGCGATGAAGCCGACCGATTTGGTCAGAATCTCGACCCGCCCGATCGCAGGGAACTCATCGAGGATCAGCAAGCACTGATGTTTCAAGGCAGGATTGGTCGCCGGCAATTCGACCGTGTTCTGATGAATCAGTTGCGAGAAGAACAGATTCACCAACAGTGCGGCCTCACTCAGTCGATTGGCCGGGATGCCGACATAGATCGACATCCGTTGCTGGCGGACCTGGCTCAGGTCGATGTCCGTGGCACTGGTCGCTGCATCGACGATGGGATTACTGAAGATGGTCAGGGGGGCCGTCACGGTGGCGAGAATCCCCGCCATGGTGTTCTCACTCGTCGTACAGAAGCGGTGGAGCGCTGCCGTACAATCCTCGCTCAGCGGCACCTTACCAGCCGATCGCTTCGTGATGAGCCCTTGCAGATAGTCCTTGATGGGCTGGCCTTTGCCGGAGGCCTGCCGCAACAACTCGCCCAGGCTGCAGGGGAGGCTCGGCGTCTCCAGCAGATAGAGCACGAGTCCGAGAAAGAGGTTTCGTGCGGACTCATTCCAAAAGGCATCGCGAACCTGTTCCGTGGGATACAACACATTTCCGATGGCCTGGATCTCCCCGACGCGGAGGTTCGGATCACGATGGACTGCATCCAGTGGATTCCAGCGATGGGTGCGGCTATCCAGGCCGAAGGGATTGAAGAGGTAGACGCACTGTCCATGCGCCTGCCGGAACTTCGATGTATAGGCGAAGTTCTCCAGCTTGATATCCAACACCACCACGGAGTCGTGGTACTGGAGCAGGTTCGGCAGGACGATGCTCACGCCTTTCCCTGATCTGGTCGGCGCCGCCAGCAACACAAACTCTTGTCCGCCATAGACCAAGTAGCGCTTGCCGATTTTCCAGATGATCACCCCTCGCGCTCCATAGAGTCCGGCCTGTTGAATCTCACTGGCCCGCGCAAACCGTGCGTCACCGTGCAACGGTTTTCGTCGAGACCTCACGGAGAGTCCCATCAGCAACGGAATTCCGAACAGGACGAACCCCCCAACCCCGGCTGAGAGTTGCAACCGCTTCCGCTGGATCGGATCTTCGCTATAGATTCGCCAGGATTCCGGCCAGGTGGCCAGGGAGACCGCCTCAGGCAGCTGTTTATTCGTGATAGCAAACGTGACGCCCGCGAGGTAATCCGCCCCGCAGAGCCCGAGCGGGAGATACAGCAGCAGGGCGATCGCGATCAGGATGCCGTTGCGTTGCATTGGTGCTCCTATGCCCTGACCACGGTGGCGTCCCCAAATCGCGCCACGAGTTTCGCGATCGGGTCATAGTGGACCTCCGCCACATAGCGTGCTTTGTGCGTGGGCCGTCCGTCCGCGTCGTACTGATTGTGGGCGACCACATGGAGGATCACGTCGAGGGTCAAGGCTACGAGACGCTTCAGGGTCTGCGCCTCGTACATTCGCG
Organism: Gemmatales bacterium; assembly: GCA_038240465.1. Lineage (GTDB taxonomy): Bacteria > Planctomycetota > Planctomycetia > Gemmatales > Gemmataceae > JBBRIK01. Next base: position 5,860 of record JBBSDR010000178.1, on the reverse strand, counting down.
CCTGCTCATGCTCGTGGCACATGAGCACGTAGCGTTCGGCCGCGAGGGCACAGGACTCCGCGTGATAGGAGGTAATCGAGCCGCTGTGGCCGGTCGTGAGCAGTTTGAGGAAGTCGAAGGCCTCTGCGCCCCGCAACTCAGCCAGCAACACCCGATCCGGCTTCATGCGCAGGGTGGCGGCGATCAGCTCCGAGGGCGTCACCGTCGCGACCCCCTGTCCACCCTTGGCGTACAAGAGATGCACCCGGTTGCCGTGATTGGGGAGCGACAGTTCACGGACATCTTCGATCGTCATCAGCCGTTCGTGCGCTGGGATCGACTGACAGATCGATTTCATGAGGGTGGTTTTCCCCGAGCCGGTGTCTCCCACGACGGCCATATTTTTCTTCGCCCGCACCGCTGTATGGATGAACGATCCCAACTGTCCATTGTCGAGATACTGCAACAACTGTCGTTCGAGCGGATCGAGGTCGACAGCCCGTGCATCGATCGACGCCGGGCGTGCCCAGACATAGCGAGTAAAGAAGTCCTCCTCCTCATACTCCTTGAGTGTTTTGATCCAGGCGCTGGGACGGCGGATCGAGAAGGAGAGGCTCCCCCGCTCCACCGCCGGGGGCAGGACGATCTGGACCCGTTCGCCATCCGGCAACATGGCCGACAACATAGGTTTGTGCGGGCCGATGTCTTGTTCGCTGTAGGTGGCAATCGCCGTGGCGAGCGCCATCAATTGCTCCATCGTGAGATCCGGCGCGATGTGGCGCTGCCAGGCGGCGCCGACTTCGAGATAGACTTCCTGCGGCCGATTCACGACGATCTCTGTCGCGCCTGGCACGGCGAGATAGCGCAACAGGGGCCGCAACAACTCGCGCACCATCGTGTCATGCGCGACCAGCTCAGTGGGGGTGCAGCGCATAGACGGTGCTGAAATCCAGATCCCGCGCGACGAAGATGGTCCCGCGATCGCCTTGGTTGCTGTAGAGGGTCGGTTTGATGTTGATGGTCGATTGCAAAATCAGCTCGGCCATGCGGTTCCCGGTCGCGGCGGAATGTTGATAGATGCTGAGCGCTTGCCCGCCCCCGCTGCCGGCCTGCGAAGCCGTGGCGAATCCGATCCCGTCTTGCACGATCGACAACAGAAAGGCCGCGCCGAGACGATCCCACCAATGGTTATCGACGTACCCGGCGAGTCCCGATGTGCCCAAGGCGTCGGCCGCAGGGGAATTCAAATTGATCACGACCCCCATCGGGGTTTTGACGCGGGTCCAGAGGAGAAAGAGCCGCCGCTGGCCTTGCGCCAGCGTCGCTGCATATTCGCCGACCGCTTCCGATCCCCGTTCCAACAGCACGACGCGGCCATTGTCGCTATACACATCGGCATTGAGCACACAGGTGGCCATGCCTGCGACTTCATTCACCACCCGCACGGTCAGGGCACAATCGATGGCCCGGCCCTTGGGCAGGATCATGTTTCGATCACCCAGCATTTCCGCCTGGACTTTCGGCGTCGATGACGGCGCGAGTAATCCGCCGATGGGACCGGCCCCACTGGCCACAGGACCGGGCGGGGCGGACAGGCCGACACCCGTCAGTCCCAACGGACTGGATCCACTGAAGCCACCAGCGTACTCAGCCGACAGCGGAGCTGGGCTCGCCGTTTCCATCGCCGCTCCAGGTCCGCCCATCATCATATTGCTGGGCTCCATCGCCTCCGCCTGTTTCGTGCCGGCCAGCAGATCGCGCACCAAGGAGATCGCCGCCTCTGGTCCGGTTCCGGCGAGCTGGGTGCGGGGCACCGTCATCCCGTTCGCATGAGTATTCGCAAGAATAGCTTCCCCGCCGAATCGGCTAGAATTGGGCCTGCCAGGCGCGGCTCCGCCCCCTCTCATCGAGTCCGTTCTCCATGGCCGACCCCATCGCGCCCTGATCCGCTGAGGCCGCACTCGATCGATTCGTGGCGAACCTCGCCACCCTCATCGAGGGCAGGACGGGATCCGTCTCAAAGACACGTTTCAGTCCCACCTGCGCTGGTTTGTTCTCCACCTTCGACGCCTGCTCTTCTTTCGTGGCCTCGGCCTTCCGCTTCGCGTTCCAGGTATTGGCCGCCAGGACCAGCCCCAGCACAACCACCACCGCCATCACGACGAGGAAGAGGGCGCGCGCCGCCGTCTGGTTGGCTCCACCGGCGCGATCGTTTACCGAGACGATTCCCAGATCCTCTGTGGGAGCGGCCTTCTGATCTGTTCCGGCTTCTACCCTGTGTGGTTCGTCCATCCTCTTCCTCTCACCGTATGGTGCGACTGACTCCGGAGACCGTCATGCCATCCACCGATGCCACGCCCGTGCTCTCATAGGCGTCATTCCAGATCCCGACGACCGCAGCGCCCAACCGCAGCACAAACTTTCGTCCCATGCGTTGCACCACCGCCAAATCCTTCTCCATATGAAAATTAATGCGGGTTTCTTCACCAAGCGGCGAGAGATAGAAGATGGCCGGGACTTCTCGGTTCGGTGGGAATGAGAGATAGGTAAAGCGGCCGTCATCGAAGACGAGAGCGGGCGCGATATCGTCCGCGCCTTTGAGCACCTCCATCGAATAGGCCCAATTGCGCGGCACCGGAGTAAAGGATTCCAATCGCTCGGTCAGGATGCGGGCCTCCTCACGGGCCTGATTCGCACGGTCGACGTTCGCATGCACCGCCACCAGGGCGGAGGGATCAGGCAATTCCAGTGGATGTCTGAAGATCACCCGATGCATGGGTGCATCCTCCAACCCCTGACCCTTCGCAGGCTTCCGCTCATGTCCGAGCTTCTGATCGGCAAGGACCGTGAATTCCACACTGTAATCCCGCTTGTCCGTACGGATCTCCAGATTGTTGTGCGTGGCATGCTCTTTGGGCTTCACCCAGACCTGATTGCTCCCGACATCGGCCCTGATGCACCATTCCGCCTCCGGTTTCGCACAGTCCCCGACGAAGCCGGTGCCGGCGATGACAATCTTCTCGTCTTCACCGAGCACAATGCGGGTGATGACTCCACGACGGACCGTCACGCTGGTCACTTCGTCCCGTTGATAGGTCACATACCGCACCCGCTGATCCCCGTCTCCTGGCTCCGGGATCTCTGATGCGTGAGACCAGGCCACAGACCAGAGAAGCAGGGCGATGAGACAGCAGACCCATGATACCGACGACACAGTCTGTTTCCTCGTTGCATGCATGAGCCCTTCCTATCTCCCTTCCACCATGGACAGCAGGGGGGCCGGGGTGATCGAGCCGATTTCAGCATCCACACGATAGCCCGTCACTTTGTAGCCGAGCGGGTTCTGGATCAGATCCTTTTCATGCCCCTTCATCGAGAGGCGGTACTCGTAGGCCAGGGTCGCGATGAAGTAGTGCGGCGGCTCCACGGTCTGGGATTCCGTCCGTTTGGCCGTCTTTTCAAACCGCACCGTCGCCTTCAGTCCCACCGCATCGCTGTTCACCGTCACGCTCAAGACCTTCACGCGCCATTCCATGCCGGTCCCGAGCTGCTTATCCCTGGCCTGCACCCCGTCATAGAGACGCGCGTAGTCCCGACCGACGTCATCCGTGCTCATCGACAACACCGTGTCGTAGTCGGCTTGGAGCAGACGGTAATAGTAGGACTCCCGCGCAATCACATATTTTTGGGTCCAATGTTTATCGAGCAATTCCTGATAGCCCACCACCGTGCGATCGTCCGCCGCACTCACCAGCTCGACATTGCCCGTGGCGCGATCGATCGCGAACACATAGGGCACCGTGGTTTTGAAGGGGGCCAGACAGGCGAGGCCGATCCCTAGCGCCAGAGCCAAGACGCAGGCCGTGCCCGCGACCCACCAGGCCCGCCGTTCGGAGGTCAGCAGTCGCAGGCGTGTGTCCGTTTCCCAGTCTCGGCCCTGATCGTAGAACGCCTGTTCATCACAGGCTGTCACGAATGGTGAGTCTGCCATCTTCCTCTTCCTCCAGCCTGACTATGGAGTCCAAGGCGCCATCCTATCGAATGTTCTTGGCGTGCCGGGAGCCAACATCTTCAACACGCGTTCCTGCTGTTCTTGTTGACCGGCCTTCTCTTCCGCGTCGATCAGGGCCTTCATCGTCATGATCCGATTCGTGTCGTTGCCCACCTGAGCCTGCTCCGCAGCAATGCGGCCATTGAGTTCCAGGATCGCTTTGGCGTCCTCTGTCGTATTGATGCGATTCGTCTAGGCCCGAATTTGGAGCATCCGCCCTTCCAGCATCTGATAGGTGTTCGCGTAGTAGGCTTGGCTCTGGGGCGTCTGGTTCAGCATGTTTTGACAGATCCGCAGGGCGTCGCCGGTATTGCCTTCACAGTTGTAGAGCATGCGACTGTTCCGGATGAGCTGCGCCGCCGCGGTCAGGCCCTGCGGGCCTCTCCCGCACGGATGGCCTGATAGACGGCGTTCACATCGGACGGGACGACGCCGGCTAAGGCGAGATTGTTCAAGAGACTGCCCATGTTCCGTGAGCCGGTGATCGCGGAAATTTGCTGTTCCGCTTGGACAATTTGTTGCTGCATCTGTTGGAGTTGTTGAATCCAAGACAAGGCCTGCATGACCGATTGCACCAGGTTCGCCGAGTCAATCACGGGAATCCCTGCTTCGGCCTTCGTCACGGGACCGGCCCACAGCAGGACGACGAATCCGACACCAATTAATGCTTGTTTCATTCGCAGCATGCTCTACCCTTTTCGGGAGGCTCCTCGTCTCAAGTGCTCAAACGCTGCCCGTTGGTAGAGATCACTCCCCTGCGAGGTCGTCGGTGCAGGAAGGGCATTCATCAGTGCAGGAATTGTTCGGGCCGCCGCATGAGACCGGCTCAGCTGCCCCCCGGCAGAGACCAGGGCCAGCGCCGTGGTCAGACGACCAGCCAGACCGGACGTGACACCAGCGGCCCCACGCACGAAGGCCCATCCGGTTCGTGTCGTCTCGCTTCCCGGGTTCCCCAACGACAAGCCTCCGGCCAAACTCGCCCCCAGCGATTGGACGTGCAGCAAGACATAGGCGGCGGTCACGGAGAGGAAGAGGAGGCCGACGACATCCGCCAGGATGGAGGCAGAGGAGTAGGCCTGGATGATGTGGAGGCAGGCGGTTCGCAGCAGGCTCGCGAGAAACGTCACCACCGCCATGATGAGCACGTTCGTGAAGACCGTCACTAGCACCGCGGAGAGCCAACTTTCCGCATAGCGTTGCGTGACGGGAAACATGGCGCAGAAGATGAAGGCCGGTCCGACCGCAAGCAGGACGGCCAGACTGACCTTGGCCACCAGAAAGATCCCCATGGCGACGAAGGCCATCACGAGGGAGGCCAGGGCAGAGATTCCTCCCGCAATGACCAGCGACAATTGCGGCATCAGTCCGGAACTGGCTTCGGTGAAGAGCGTCTCCATCAAGGTCGTGAAGGGGTCCGCCATGTTATCGAGGGTGCCTCCCATCGACAGGACGCCGCCGAAGGCAGAGGCGAAGGCCTCTTGGATGCCGTCGAGCCCCTCCTTGACGATGCTGCGAAATTGCGGGCCATTGAGGGCCAACCCTGCGATCATGGCCACGCGAAACCACCGCCAGACCAGCGCCGAGACACTGTCCTTGACGTCACCTCGCGCCACTTGGAAGCCGGTCCACATCACGTAGATTGTCACGGCGGTCACCGCGACCGGTGTCAGCACCGCAATGACCGCATCGCTGGTCGTCACGACATAGTGGTCGAGCGCGTGGTTCACCGACTGTTCGATATAGGTGGCCATCCCCATGATCTGCTCCCTCGTGACGTCGCTCGTCTGCGCCGATGCTGCCCGTCCTTGTGCTCGTTACTGAATGAGTTGT
>JBBSDR010000177.1:0-8817 GCA_038240465.1 Gemmatales bacterium | reverse complement strand
CGCAGCAGCGTTGTTCCCAATCCGCACAACGACTACAGGTGCTATGCCTCATGTTTACCATGGCCATCTTTGTAGTCCGGCTACGTTTTTTGGCCAGATCGCCGGTGAACGGTTACCTTTTCCTCGACCAGCTTGCCTTTCACCTCCTCGAGGAACATGTCGCGAAAGAACTCCTGGCGCACCTTGATGGGGGCCTTGGTCAGGTTCGGCGGCAGGATGATCTGTCCGGCGGCAAACTGGGGACCGTCTTTCTGCTGACACACCGTGCGAAAGATTCGGATCTGCCCAAACTTGGGCGAGACGATGGAGTCTTCGCTTTCGGTTGTCTCTCCGGTCGTCGGGAGCCAGACCGAGTAGGCTTGTTTCTTGTAGCCGCCCTTGACTTCTTTCCATCCCTCCGGCGGGCTTTTGTCATCGGCCGCGAACAGGGGAGAGAACGGAACGAACAGCAGGACGGCCAGGACGCTTCGACTGAGCATTGCAGAACTCCTTGTTGAATAACCCTCTCGGGTGCTGGTTGATCGAGAAAGAGAGCGACCTTTCGCTGCTGCCAACTTATCGCCGACATTCCGTCAAGGCCATCCTTCCGGTCAACGGGCAAGCAATTCATCGAGCTTCAACTTCGGGAGCTTTCGCCGGCCGCCCTGAATAGACTGAATGCCCGAATCTTGCAGGGTCGAATGAATCGTCTCCCGCACTTCCTTGCCCACCTGTTGTTTCCCCTTGCTCTGGAGCTTACGGATGTGGCTCGCCGCGTCCTCGATGGGATAGGAACCGTTCATGCCGGCCAGCAGCAAGTTGACGTACTGGCGAAAACAATGCGCGGCCGATTCGCCCTGCTCGAGGTGCTGGAAACAGACCCCGAGTCGATAGACGCAGTCCGTCTTCAGTGCATCGGTCCACTCGGCACTTTCCCAGCACGGATCGACCTCCGCCGACTTCTTGCTCTTCAGTAACCATGTGTAGATCTCAATGGCCACTTCAAGTTTTCCAATCGCATCGAGTGCGCCGGCGACATTCCAGAGCGTCAGTGGGCAATCCCCGACGATCTTCAGCGAGGACAGGAACAACTTCAGCGCTTCCCGATAGTCTTCTTGCTCATAGTGGGTGACTCCAAGTTGGGTCATAAGCCAATGGTTGTCCGGCTCCCGAGCGAGTTCCGCCTGGATGACCTTACGAGCTTCCTCCCACTCTTCTTGCGCAATGAGTATTTCGACCGTTCTCAAGTGTGCGCTTGCGCTCATGGGGCGGATTCTCTTTCATTCTTCAACAATTTCTTTGGGCCGGCGAAGCAGCAACATCGTCTGATCGTCCTGTTGCTCCGACTGGCGCGTGAACTCGTTGACCGTCCGCCGCACGCTGGCCGCGCTCTCCTCAAGAGATCGTTGCTCGCCCAGGCCGGCCACGGTCTCCTCCAGACGCTCGACGCCGAACATCGACTTGCGTCCCGGTGTGAACGCTTCCGTCAGTCCATCGGTGTAGAAGATCAGCGTCTCGCCGCGCTCCAGCACCCAGGCCGTTTCCTGCGGCGGACGCTCGAAACGAGCGTAGCCGAGCATCATCGCCTGACGGACGCCCACCGACTCTGTCTTGCCGCCGGCGCGCCGCAACAGAGGCGGCGGATGGCCGCCGCTCGCCGCGACCACCTCACCGGTGACAGGATCAAACGTCGCGTGGGCCATCGTCACGAACAGGTTCGTTGGATTGTCGCTGACGAGAGCGTTGTTGAGGCTCTGCAGCGTCTCTCCCGGCGAGCCGGTCCCCCGGGCAAGGTGACGGATGAGCGTCCGCACGGCGATCATGAATAACGCCGACGGCATGCCCTTGCCGCTGACGTCGCCGACAAACAGGGCCAGTTTGCCGTCGGGTCGTGGGAAGAAATCGTACAGGTCGCCGGACATCTCGCGCGCCGGAACACAGCGTGCGAACAACTCGTAATCGCCCTCGACGGGCCGGAAATCGCCTGGCAGAAACGACTCCTGGATCTCGCGGGCCATTGCCAGCTCTTGCTTGAGCCGTTCCTCGCGCAGCCGTTCCTCGTGCAGGGCCGCATTCTCGAGAACGCCGGCCACCTGAAGACTGACGGCCGTCAGCAGTTCGAGGTCATCGACCTTGAAGGTCAGGCCGGGCCGGATGCAGTCCAGTTGCAGCACGCCGAGGCGCCGGCCATCGAGACCGATCAGTGGCACACACAAAAACGAACGCAGGTTGAGGGCCATGAACGTGGCTGTCTTGGCGACCCTGGGATCGTCGCTGACATCCTCACTCAGCAGGCCGGCTCCCTCTTCGAGCGCCCGGCGGACGAGAGATCGGCTGAAGGCGAAATCCCGGCCATCGCTGCTGCCAGGCAGATCAACCGGCTTCTGATGCCGCTGCCGCTGGGCGCGGACCGTGAACGGCTCCTTGTCGCCGAGGATGACGAGGCCGCGCTCCGCCTGGGGAAAAAGACGGAAGAGTTGTTCGAGAAGCTTGTCGAGCAGGGGTTGGACTTCGAGAGTGCGGCCCAGACTGTGAGCGATCTCGACGATGACTTTCAGCTTGTAGGCCGCGTTATGGGAAAAGAGACTCGAGTTGCTCGACAGGGCGGCCACCTGCGAGCGGACGACGGGATCGTGTTCCGTGGTCGCAGGGCCATCGAGGCGAAGAGCGAGGACGTAGGGGCCGATTTGCAGAGTGTCGTCTTCGGTGAGTTGCTGCTTGCCGGCGATGCGGCAGCCGTTGAGATAGGTGCCGTTGCTGGAGCCGAGGTCCTCGACGGTGAAGGAGTCGCCGTCGCGATGGAGGCGGGCGTGGTGCCGGCTGACGGCGGGATCGTCGAGACAGACGCCGCAGTCCGCCTGCCGGCCAATGCCGATCAAGGCGCCGTCGCAAGCGAAACGGCGTCCGGGATTCTGGCCCTGAAGCAGGATGAGCGTTGCCATTTCCGGGTTCAGCCAGCCGTGGTTGATGAACGTGTAGTCAGTTTACCTCCTTACGCAATGACATGCCAGCACTGTTCGACGAGCATGGTTCGTCGGTTCGTCGTGGCCCGAATCGAGGGAAAGAGCAGCCGGTCGAGATGTGGCCTTGAGGTTCGGCATCCGTTTTACGGCTCCGGGATGCCGAGGTCCCGGCAGATCTTTCGTGCGAGCGGGTCGGTCTCTCCGGGTGGCGGGGCACGGCGGAGCGGCGCTTGTTCGCCGGGTTGCCCCACCAGGAATGCCGCCGCCCTTCCCGGATCAGGATGCATCCGTGCTGCCGAAAGTGGCGGATCAGGTCTTGCCGCTTCACGAGGCGAGGCTCACTTCCTCGTAAGGGCCGGTGGCCGCTGCACGAGCCTCGGCGCGGTTCAGCTCCAGCGCCTCCTCCAGAGCATCGCGAAGGTGATCGAGCAACTCCTCGCGTGTCTGCCCCTGCGAATTGACGCCGGGAACTTCCTCGACCCAGCCGATCCACCACTCGCCGGACTGCTGGACAACTGCGGTGTAGGTAGCGGACATGGATCTCCTCCGCCAAGGGTTCAAACTACTTCTCGCCAGCATAGCAAGCCAGCGCCCGGAAATCACGCCATGCTGCTTGCCAAATTCAAGAAAGCGGTGCGGGGTCTGACCCCTTTCGACTCCCACTTTGACTACAAGTTGACCGGCCAGCTCGCCGCACAGTCGCCCATCCCGCCTCCACTTCACTATGCGCTCGACACGAACAATAAGCTGAAAAGTGGCGGCGCAGGTCTCAAGCGGAGTTCCGAAAGTCCGGTTCTGATGACCCGAAGAAGTGAAACAATCTTCGACGGAGAAGATCCGTCTACTGATTTTCGAGGCCATAGAGCGGTTAGGCGCTCCTCCTGCTGGCTGCGATCTGTTCGGCCGTGATACCGATAAAGGTGGGCGGCCCAAGCGTGCTGCCAGCCAGTCCTTCGCGGGTGCCGCCGGATTGAAAGTAGTTGTTGACAGCGTTCATCTCGGCGCTCCGCATGCTCACGGCTTGGAACGTCTCCTTGCTGATCCGTTCCGTGTATCCCTCGGTCGTCACCGCATAGCCCACGCTCAATGCCACCGAGAAATAATGTTCGGTCGCTAGCGGTAGCTCCACCCATTGCCCGCGGCGGTCTTGGACCTGAAACGTGCTGGGAAACTTGCTCAGGCCCATCAGCTTCAGCAGGGCGAACGCCAAGCCACAGGGAACGAACCGTATCAACAACTCGGCGACCACGTCGCCAATCCCTTCACGCACGAGGGAAGCGATCGCGTCCTGGTCGGTGATGTCGGGACGGGCGCCGATTAAGTCGATGACCCTCATCACACGCTCGAGCGCGACATCGTGTGAGACAGGGTAGACTTCGAGGGTCGATGCCATCGCTGTCCCTTCGGTTTTGATCGCCTAACGAGAAGCTCAGCAGCGGCCCAAACAGCCAGGCACAGTCTATGAGGATCTGCTGGGGCCGTCTGCTGGAGCATCGGGTTCGGCCAGCCTTCTCACAAACCGCTGAAGTGCGTCGGCAAATATCGGGTATGCTTTGTCATCCTCGCGAGAGTAGAGAACCATCCGCACCTCGTCCAGACAGTGCTGCTCTCGCTCCAAGAACTCGATAATCGTCATGAGCGCAATGGGTGCGGCCAGCCGCAACGGATAAACGAACGCGCCCGTGGAAATGGAAGGAAACGAAATGCTGCGTAAGCCTTGCTGGACTGCAACCTCCAAACTGCGTCGGTAGGCGCTCGCCAGCAACTCCGGCTCGTGCTCATCGCCGCCGCGCCAGACAGGGCCAACCGCATGGATGACGTGCCGCGTTCTGAGGTCGCCGCCGGTAGTAATGACCGCGTCGCCGATGGGACAACCTCCGATGCGTCGGCACTCCTCGTAAATCCGCGGCCCGCCCTTGGTGTGAATCGTGCCATCAGTGCCCGTGCCCTTGTTGAGCCGCCAGTGCGCGGCTGTGACAACTGCATCGGTGTCTTGGTCCGCGATGTCGCCTGTAACAAGTCGCAGGGTCGTCTTTCCGATTTTAGTTTGCATCGGCATCGCTGAGGCACTCCTCGCCGAACGGAGTTTAGACCACCTGTGTGCATATTATCACGAGTCAAGGATTGATCGAGGAAGCGGTGCGGGGTTTGGCCCCTTTCGACTCTGCCCCTTTCGCCTCCGGTCAAGTGCAAGGCTTGGTTAGCGACAATTGTCCAAGTACCAGTGTTCAAATTCTCCATACTCATCGATCTGCCAACCGAGGTCTTCCCAGCCGTTTTCCGGAGTTAGCATCAGGTAGCGAAAGGCGTAGTCATATTTCGGATTGCCCTCCTTCATTCGTACCACGCACGAGCGTTTACCGCCGATCAGCGGGAAAAGATGTGCGCCATACACGAGTTTCCCATCATCACGGTAGTTCGACGAGCCAATAAAGCCTTCCCACGTCAGCGCAAAAGGAGTTGGCTGCGGCACCACCGAGCAAACGTCGGTGCAATGGATCGTCTTCGCGTCCCCGCAAAGCTCCAGCGGAATCTGTGTGACTTGCCGTAGACCGTGAAGGAGATAAACGCGAGCCTCGTGCAGGTCAGACCCTACGAGCGTCACGGCAATCTGCGTATCGAAAACCTGTTTCACGGTTCTGCTTTGCTAACAGAGTTTCGACCACCTGTGAGCAGCCGATCACGGATCTTAACTCTCTCGTAACTCGGTCGCAAGCCGTTTTCGCCTGCCGAGCGTCACGCCAGTCGGGTATGCCTGCCGACTTTTGGCGTCGTTCGATCATGCGAGCCAACTTGTGAGCGGCGGAGAAATCAGATCGGCGCGCACCGCGAACGCATTTTGGGCAGGCGCTGTGTGTGGGCGGGTTGGAATGAAACGAAAACTGCGCCGACGATCATCGTAGCTCATTGCGCAGTCAGCGCAAGCCACAAAAGACAAGACGCCTCCATTTGCCCTGATAATCCATCAATGGCCGAAGAGACGGAGTTGCCCGGAGGGACTATCTCAGGTCAGGCCACCAAGGGATGCCTGGAAGCAGTTCTGTGTGTGTGTGTGCTCGCGCAGCGCATTCCATTTTCCAGCCAGGCTACCGGCAGACAGCGCGAATGGGGATACCAAGGGACACCGTCCCTTGCGTGGCGTGCCCGGCGCGGGGCCTGGCATAAGATGCTTACGAGGAAGAGAGTTGCGTTGCGGCGCCGGGTACGCCAAACACTTGGCGTACCCGGCGCGTGGCGTACCCGGCGGTCGCACCGCCATGCGTCATGCGATGATGTCGCGGACCACGTTGCCCTTGACGTCGGTCAGGCGCATGTCGCGGCCAGCGTAGCGATAGGTCAGCTTCTCGTGATCCAGGCCGAGCAGATGCAGGATGGTCGCGTGCCAGTCGTGAATGTGCACCTTGCCCTCGACGGCCTGGTAGCCGTAGTCGTCGGTGGCCCCGTAGGAGAAGCCGCCCTTGACGCCGCCGCCGGCCATCCAGGTCGTGAAGCCGCGATGGTTGTGGTCCCGGCCATCGGTCCCCTGAGCGTAGGGCGTTCGGCCGAATTCGCCGCCCCAGACAACCAGCGTGTCCTTGAGCAGGCCGTGCGCCTTGAGGTCCTGGAGCAGTCCGGCGATTGGCTTGTCGATGCTGCTGGCCTTGTTGCCCAGGGCGGTCTTGAGGTTATTGTGATGGTCCCACTGTCCCGACGTCAGTTCGACGAAGCGCACTCCGGCCTCGACGAACTTCCGGGCAAGCAAGCACTGCTGGCCGAAGCCATCGGTCCGCTGTTCGCCGATGCCATAGAGGACCTTCGTCACCGCCGTCTCCTTGGAGAGGTCCATGATCTTGGGCAGGTCCTTCTGCATGCGGAAGGCCAGCTCGAACGATTCGATGGCTCCCTCGACGTCTGGGTTGTGCGGCTCGCGTTCGAGGGTCTCGCGGTTGAGCGATTGCAGGAAGTCGATCTGCATCCGCTGGGCGTCCTGCGACTGGCTGGGATTGCGGATATTGCTCACCCGCGCCGCACCAGCACCAGCGCCGCCGCGGCCGCCGCCAAAGCCGCCGAAGCCGGTCGTGATCGGCGTTCCCTGGTAGACCGCCGGGAGGAAGGCGCTGCCGTAGTTGGCGGGGCCGCCGTTTTGCAGCGGCGGGCTGATGGTGATGAAGCCGGGCAGGTTCTCGTTGCCCGTGCCGAGTCCGTAGAAGGTCCAGGCGCCCATCGACGGCCGCTTGAACTGGGACATGCCGGTGTGCAGTTGCAGGAACGCCTGGGAGTGAGCGGGTACGTCGGTGTGCATGCCGCGCAGCAGGCAGAGATCGTCCGCTTGCTTTGCCAGTTCGGGCAAGACTTCGGAAATCCACAGCCCACTCTTGCCGGACTGGTTGAACTTCCACGGTGAGGCAAGGAGCTTGCCGCCGAAGCGCGCCCCGCGCATCGCCTGGCCGTTGTCGGCGGTCAGCTTTGGCTTGTAGTCGAAGGTATCCACATGCGACGGCGCGCCTTCCATGCAAAGGAAGATGACGTGCTTGGCCTTCGCCGGGAAGTGCGACTTTTTCGGCGCGAGCGGATTGGCCTTTTCGGCGGCCCAGGTCGAAAGGCCAGCGAAGGCGAGATAGCCAGAACCGACGCCGGCACTTTTCAGGGCGTCGCGGCGCGAGATCGTGTTCATGAGTCGTCTCCGGTATGCAGGGCGAGCGGGGCGTGTGAACGCCCCGGTAATGAAGAAACCGGGGCGTTCTCATGCCCCGCTCGCCAAGTTATCGATGACTGAATTCCGCACTGGCGAAGAACGCCTGGCACAGGGCAGTCCACGCCGAGCGGCGCGTCTGTTTCTGGGTGTAGTCCGCGATGAACTTCTGGGCCGTCTCCAGTTCCTTCTTCGATGGCGGTCGCGAGAAGCAGAGCAGGTAAGCTCGCGTCAGCTTCCCGGCATCGTCCTCGCTGGCCGCCAGGAGCCTGTCGGCCAGGCCGCCTGCCTGCTGGATGACGAAGGCGTTGTTCATCAGGTAGAGCGACTGCGCGGGGACCGTCGTCGTGGCTCGCTCGCCGATAATGAGGCTCGGATCGGGGAAGTCAAAGAGTGTCAGCACTTCGGGAATGCCATCCCGAATGATCGGCAGGTACACGGTGCGATGTGTGGCGGTCGTGTCGCCGCCCGCGCCGAGCCTGCGGAAACGGAAGCTGACGTTCCCTTCGCCACCCTGCGCGACGGGGCTTCCCTTTGGCGAAGTCGTATCGAGCCGGCCGGCCACCGCCAGCATCGAGTCGCGCAGCGCCTCGGCCTCCAGACGCCGGCTTGGCATGCGCCAGACAAGGACGTTGTCCGGATCGGCCTCGAAGTTCTTCGCGTCAAACCGCGCCGAAAGCTGATACGCCCGGCTCAGGACAATGCCGCGGATCAGCTTCTTCATCGACCAGCCATTGTCAACGAAGGAGCGGGCGAGATGGTCGAGGAGTTCCTGGTTGCTGGGCCGCTGGCCGGAAGCGCCGAAGTTGTCCGGCGTCGCCACCAGTCCGTGTCCGATCAGGTGCAGCCAGACGCGGTTGGCCATCACGCGCGCCGTCAGTGGGTTGTCCTTTGAGGCGATCCAGTCGGCCAGTTCGCGCCGGCCGCTCTCCTTGCCGATGGACGGCTGCTTTGTCGTCACCACTTGCGGGAAGCCGCGCTTGACCGTCTCGCCCGGCTGGGTCAACTCGCCGCGGACGTAGAATCGGCTGTCGGTGGACACAAAGCGTTCGCGGACTCCCATAGCCAGCGGCTTCGGCGTCCCGTCGGATTCGTAGAGGGCAATCTGGCTCTGGAGCGTGGTGATGCGGCTCTGCAGCAGGATGCGCTGGATAAAGGCATTCTGGGCATTCGGACCGGTCCCCGTCTGGATCTTCGAGATCT
>JBBSDR010000176.1:0-8821 GCA_038240465.1 Gemmatales bacterium | reverse complement strand
GACGCCTGTCCCACCGGGTAGTTCACCTCTTGCCGGTCGCCTTGCAGGGTGGTTTCGAGGGAATCGGGTCCATCTTGATTCCGATTGGCCGTAATGAGGACCACCTGTTCGCGCTGGCAAACTTCCCAGACGAGGTTGTCGGGAGCATTGGTATTCAGAGCGAAATCGGCGAACGTGAACAGTTGCAGGTTCAGTGGGTTCCACAGCCCCAGCCAGGCGGAACTTTCCAGTAGAGTGAGCAGGTAGGCAACCTGTCCCTGGATGTTGATATCACCCATGATTCCCCGCATCGTTCGCCTCCTTCTGGCGGGACAACTGCTCGCGCAACGCCTGAAGTTTGGCGCGGGACTGCTTGAGTTTTTCCTCCACCTCCGGGGGATTGCCGCGCGCGATCCGCTCCTCGATCTTCTGGTTGATCGCCATCACCTCCTCTTTGTGGTCCTCGATGTACTGTTCCAGGGCCAAAACCTCGCGCGTCGAGAGGTTCAGCACGGCCGCGATGTAGTTGGCGCTGTGGCCGGCGCGCTGATAGGGAATGATGTCGAAGACGGTGATGCGGATGCGCGCCAGTTCCGGCCCCCGCCCACGGTCGATGATCTTGACTGGTTCCACGGTCTGCACCTCAATGGCTCGACAAGGGATGTCTGAAGTGGATTGTAACAGGGGCGAGGCCATCGTCCCAGCCGGCTTGCCCGGACGCTGACGCGGCTCGCTCGCCAAACCGGTTGGACAAGTCCTCTCCCGCGACCTATCCTTGCGCGGACCCCCATGCCGCTCCTCATCCGTTTTCTGTCCCCGACGTTCCGGAGGACGGATCAGGAACATCGCACCACGAGCGAATATGACTTGCTTGCGCGAATCTGGCGCGGAACCGATTCCGGGCTATCGTCTCCTCGAACCCCTCGGCAGCGGCGGCTTCGGCGAGGTGTGGAAATGCGAGGCCCCCGGCGGCCTGCACAAGGCCATCAAGTTCGTCTTCGGCAGCCTCAACTCGCTGGACGTTGAAGGCGCTCGCGCCGAACAGGAGTTCAAAGCGCTGGAACGCATCAAGGACGTTCGCCATCCGTTCGTCCTCAGCACCGAACGCATCGAGGTGATCCAGGGCGAACTGGTCATCGTCATGGAACTGGCCGACAAGAACCTGCACGAGGCCTTCGTCGAGGCGCAGTCGTCCGGCCTGATCGGTGTGCCGCGCGATACTCTGCTGCGGTACATGCGCGACGCGGCCGAGGCCCTCGACTACATGGGCGACAAGCACGGCCTGGCTCATCTCGACATCAAGCCGCGCAATCTCTTCCTGGTCAGCGATCGCGTCAAGGTCGCGGATTTTGGCCTGGTCAAGCACCTGGAACGCAGCGGCGCCTCGGGCCTTCTTGGCGGCGTCACGCCCCTCTATGCCGCTCCCGAGACGTTCGCCAACAAGATTAGCTCGCACTCGGACCAGTATAGCCTGGCCATCGTGTATCAGGAACTGCTGACGTCCCAGCGGCCATTCAACGGCAAGAACGCGCGCATGCTCGCGCAGCAGCATCTCAACGAGGAACCGGAACTTCGCAGCCTGCCCGAGGCGGAACGGCCGATCATCGCCCGCGCCCTGTCCAAGGACCCGGCCAACCGCTTTCAGTCGTGTCTGGCCTTTGTCCGCGCCCTGTACAACGCCCGGCCGGCGACCAACGAACACATCAACGTCGGCAAGAACCCGGGCGATCGGCGCAATCTTCGGCCCAAGACGATGGCCGACACCATGGAGGACGTCCTCCTGGAGCAGGCGCCCAACGACGACCTTGCCGCTCCCCGCGCTCGCCGCGGCAGCTTGCCGCCCGACCTCGAAGAAGTCGAGTTGTCGGCCGGCGTCCTCGAAGCACTGGACGCGGTTTCCGAACTGGGCATCACCGCCGCCCTGCCGCAGACGGGCACTCTTCGGCCGACCATCGTCCTCGGCCTGGGCAGCCTCGGCCGCCGCGCTCTGATGGAACTGCGCTGTCGATTCCTCGACCGCTTCGGCGGACTCGACAAGCTGCCGCTCGTCCGTTTTCTCTACGTCGATTCGGACAAGGATGCCCTGGCGCTGTCTCAGCGCGGCGCTCCCGAGATCACGCTCCAGCCGAGCGAGGTGCTGGCCCTGCCCCTGCAGCCGATGGCCCACTATCGCCGCCGCCAACTCGACCAGGTGAGCGAATGGCTGCCGCGCGAAAAACTCTACAGCATGCCGCGCAGCCTGCAAACGCAAGGTTCGCGTGCCCTCGGCCGGCTCGCCTTTACCGACAATTACCTCCGCCTTGTCACGCGCCTCAAACGCGAACTGGCCTCCGTCACCCATCCCGACGCGCTCTACCAGAGCGTCTCCAATACCGGCCTGGCCCTGCGCGATCAGACGCCCCGCATCGTCCTGCTGGCCTCCGCTTCGGGCGGCGCGTCCGGCTACCTGATCGACCTGGCCTACACGCTGCGCCGGCTGCTGCGCCAGCAGCGCCATCCCGAATCGCGCATCACCGCCTTCCTGTTCTGCGGCGCGCCCGACGACCCGGCCACGCCTTCGATCGAGCAGGCCAACCTCTATGCGACACTGACGGAAATCAATCACTACGCCGAGGGAGTGGCCTCGTTCACGGCCCAGTATGGCCCGGACGACCCGCGCCAGGTGGAGCAGGGAACACCTCTCGACACGGTCTATCTCTTGACGCAGAAAGAACGGACGCCGGAAGCCCGACACGACCTGATCGCCCACGTCGGCAGTTACCTGTTTCACGACCTGATCACGCCGCTGGGACCGCGGCTGGAGATGGCCCGGCAGCCGGCGCGCGGCGACTGGAACGGCGCGGGAGCGACGTTCCGTTCGTTTGGCACGCACGCCGTATGGTTCCCGCGCGGCCTGCTGCTTCGTCTGGCCGCCCGCGAGGCGCTGGCGCACCTGGTCGGGCAGTGGACCGACGAGGAAAGTGGTGAGCGCAGCCCGTGGCACGGAGACCGCTACAGCGAACCCCGCCCCGTGCTTCATGCTCCCCGCTCGACGAGCGAAGTCGAGGCCGCCTTCGCCCGGGTGCTGGCCGAGCCGGGGTTGCAGCCGGCGGCGCTGACGATTCGGATGGAGGAACTGTCGGCGAAGTTTCTCGATGGCATGGCGCCGGACAAGGCGCTGGCGCAGCTGCTGGCCGCCCTGGAGGAACAGTGCTGGCAATACGGCGGCCCGGATAATCCGTCGGTGTGGGCGACACAGGCGCTGGCCCGGGTGCGCGACTGGCTCGGCTCCGGCGTCCAGAGCGGCACCGGCGCGTTGACGGTGACGGTCGGTGTGGCCCAGCGCAAGAGCCGGCTCAATCGCGCCCTGGAGAACGCCTGTTCGCAGCTGGCCGAGGAGTGGGACCAGAAACTGAGCGCAGCCGCCGCCGGACTCATGAACTTGCCCGGCGCCCGCCTCGCAACCGGCGAAGGACTGCTGCAACGACTGCTGCAACAGTTCACCCAGGCCGCTCAGGAACAGGAAACTCGCATCAAGGAGCAGGCTGCCCGCGCCGACCAGGCGCGCGTGAAGATGCAGGAAGCCCTGGAGGGCTGCACGACGGGCGGCTTCCGCTGGCTGACCTGGCGTCCGCAGCGGCCGTTACGCGTATTCCACGATCTGATGGCCGCCTTCGCCCGGCAATGTCTGGCCGAGGACAGGGCGTCGATCTTGCAACATCTGTATCACGCCCTGACGGCCCGGCTGCGCGACCGCCTCCGCGATCTGGCCCTGCTGCGGCAACGGCTGCGTCAGGTTCGCGACGCTCTCGGCTGTCCTCCGGGCATGAGCGAGGAAGAGTGGCGCGAGGAGGACCTGGCCAGCACGCTAACGCCGCCGAGCGACACGGACAGCCCAACGCCGATGGCCTCACTGACGATGTTCTGGGAAGTCTCGCGCGTCTCCTCAACTACGCAGGTGGTGTTGCCGGACGGCGAGCGCGAACTTGAGCGGGCGGCTGCGAAGTTCGTCTCGACACTGTCGCCGGATCACTGGGCGTGTCTGGATCAGGCGTTGCAGGAAGGCGTGCTGGGGCCGCGCGGCGGCCTGAACCAGGCGGCCTTCGCCGCTCACGATCTGCAGCGGCAGTTCATCGGCCCGCTGCTGGACCGGGCGGCTTCGTGTCTGGCGCAGTATCTGCCGGTCACGGATGTGGCCCAGGTGGAAATGGCCCAGGCGCTCGGCGATCCGGAGGAGCTGGCGCGTCACATGCACGCGGCCCTGGAGTCAGCCGCGCCCTTGACGTCGCGCGAAATGAAAGTTCGCAAGAGCAGCGGCAGCGGCAGCGGGTCGCGGAAAGCGCTGGGAGCGGTGGCGGAGGAGGAGCCGGAGACGGCCTTCCTGCTGATCCCGGCCAGCGAGGCGGGCAAGGCCTATGGCGAGGAGGCGAAGAAGGTCTTGCCGCACGTCCAGGCCGTGAAGGTGCCGGGGCAGGCGGACCTGATGTTCTGCCGGGAGCGTGGCCGGTTGTCGGCGGAAGAGTTGGAGCGCATTGTCGCACCCTGTCGGGAGGCGTATCAGGAGGCGGCCTCCGTGCCGGCCGCGTCGCCGCATTGCCGCTTCGACACGCGCGACTGGGTGCCGCTGGAGGGATAGTGGTAGGTCGGTTCTTCGCCGCTTGCGGCTTGGCGGTCTGCTCGCCAAGCCGCAAGCGGCAGAGACTGCCTGGCCTCCGGGCGATATAATGCCTGTATGATTATGCAACCCGCCCGCGGCGGCGCGAACCCCACCCTGACCTTTTTCGGCGCCGCCCAAACCGTCACCGGTTCCATGCACCTCGTCGAAGCGGGAGGCGAACGCATCCTCCTGGACTGCGGCATTGCTCGACTCGGCGGCAAACGTCGCGGCCGTGTCGATGTCGATTTCCCCTTTGTGCCTGGCTCGCTCGACGCCGTCGTACTCAGCCACGCCCACATCGACCACTGCGGCAACCTCGTTCACCTCGTTCGTCAGGGCTATGACGGCCCCATTTACTGCACCGCCGCCACCCGCGATCTCACCGCGATCATGCTCGGCGATTCGGCACGCATTCAGGACGAGGAAGATCAGTTCCTGCGCACTCTCCGCAACGAACCGGATGGCAGGCACACGCCAACGGCGCGATCCTGGGTGAGCCAGACGATCGGTCAATGCGTTCCTGTGCCGTACGACCATCGCGTGCAGATCACCCGGCAGGCATCGCTGCGTTTCGCCGACGCCGGCCACCTTCTCGGCTCGGCCATGACGTCGCTCACGCTTCCCGGCGCGACTCGCGACGTCACGTTGACCTTCACCGGCGACCTGGGACGCCGTGGTCTGCCCTTCCTGCGCGACGCCGCCCCCGTTCCGGCCGGCGACGTCCTCGTGTGCGAATCGACTTACGGCGCACGCTTCCACCAGGATGCGGACTCCATGGCCGAGGCGATGGCCCGCGTCGTCAACCGCAGCGCCGACGAGGGCGGCGTCGTACTCATTCCCGCTTTCTCGCTCGGCCGAACGCAGCTGGTGCTGCACTACCTCTGCCGCTGGAAGGCCGACGGACTGCTGCCCGACCTACCTGTGTTCGTCGATAGTCCCCTGGCCATCGATATTGGCGCCGTCCATGCTCGCTATCCCGAGTGCTTTTCGCGCCCGCCGCTGGGAGGCGATGACGATGTCACTTTCATCCACGGCCTGGAGGAGAGCGACAAGCTGGAGGGCCGGCGCGGGCCGTACATCCTTGTCGCCTCGGGCGGCATGTGCGATGGCGGACGCATCAGCAAGCACCTGCGCCAGCACATCGACGACCCGCGTGCCAGCCTGGTGCTGGTCAGCTACCAGGCACCCGAAAGTCTTGGCCGGAAGCTGCTCGAGAAGGGCGCCACGGTCTGGTTTCATGGCAAACGCTGGAACAAGTGGCTGGAGGTTGTCGAACTGAACGGCTTCTCCGGACACGCCGATCAGGCCGACCTGCTGGCGTGCTTGACGCCGCTGGCCGCGAACACGGGCAAGGTTCGACTTGTCCACGGAGAGCCGGAGGCGGCGGGCGTCCTGGCCGGCGTTCTGCGACACAACGGCTTCGACGACGTCGGCGTCCCGGCTCGCGGCGAGACAGTGACCATCGAAAACTGAAGAAGACAGAAGAGATTTAACCACGGAATACACGAAAGAAACGAAAAAAGAGAAAGCAGGAAGAGAGGAAGAGAGTAAGAGAAGCAGACCCCGAGGGGAGATGCGAGCCAGAAAGATGTGTCTTTCCCCTGCAATATTCTGATTTATGTTCTCTTCTTGTCTTTTTCTGTTTTTCGTTTCTTTCGTGTATTCCGTGGTTAAATCTCTTCTGTCTTCTTGTCGGAGTGGCGATGCCGGGGCGATTCGCGATTGATTTTGGGACAAGCAACACGGTCGTCGCCGTCTGGGACGAGGCCCGTCAGGAGGCCGCGCCGTTCCTCATTCCCGATTATGGCCAGCATCTCACCATCGGCGGCGATACCGTCACCGTCATTCCATCGCTCATCCACTACGCCGAAGGCAATCGCCGCTGGATCGGCCAGCAGGTCCGCGACCGCGGCGTCTACGACTCCGACCGCACCTTTCGCTGGATGAAACGCTACATCGCCCATCGCAGCCCGGCGAAACGGCGGATCGATGGCCGCGACCTCACCTTCTTCGATGCCGGCCGCGACTTCGTCTCGACCATCCTCACCTTCGCCGCCGCCGAACTGAACCTCGAAGACGAGGAAATCGCCCTCACCGTTCCGGTCGAGGCGTTCGAGCATTATGAGAGCTGGCTCGGCGAGGTGGCCGAGGCGGCGGGGATGCGGCGTTTTCGCCTCATCGACGAACCGAGCGCCGCGGCCCTGGGGTATGGTGCCAACATCCAGCCGGGCAACGTCTACGTCATCTTCGACTTCGGCGGCGGCACTCTCGACGTGGCAGTGATCCTGATCGAGGAACAGGAGCAGGGCCTGGCGGGACGGCGCTGCCGGGTGCTGGGCAAGGCCGGCGTCGAACTGGGCGGCATGGTCCTCGATAGCTGGCTGTTTCAGGAAGTGCTGCGCCGAAATGGCCGCAGTGACGCCGACGAGGACGTTCGCAAACTGAGCCGATCCTTGCTGATCGAGTGCGAGCGCGTCAAGGAGACGCTCTCGACTCAGGAGCGAGCGTCGATTGACGTGGAGGGATTGAAGGCGGAGATCACGCGCGGCGAGTTCGAGGACCTGCTGGACCGGCACGAGGCGTTCACGAAGATCGAGCAGACGGTGCGGCGAGCGCTGAGCCTGTCGCGCGAGCGCGGCTACGATGAGGACAGTGTCAAGGCGGTGCTGCTGGTCGGCGGCAGCAGCATGGTGCCGGCCGTGCAGCGCGCGATTCAGCGAATGTTTGGCCGGGATCGCGTCATGCTGCATCGGCCGCTCGACGCCGTGGCTCGCGGCGCGGCGGCGTTCGTGGCCGGCGTGGACTTCTACGATCACATCCAGCACGACTACGCGATTCGCTTCGTGAATCCCGCCAAGGGTGAGTACGACTATCGTGTGATTGTGCCGCGCGGCACGCCTTACCCGACGAAGGACGCGGTGGTGCGGCTGACGATCAAGGCGACCTACGACGGCCAGCCGCAGCTCGGCATCGCCATCTTCGAGTTGAGCGAAACACGCAAGCGCGGCGAGGCAGGCGGTCTGGAGCTGGTCTTCGATCCCAGCGGAGCGGCGCGAGTGATGCCGGTGACTGCGGAGGAAGAGGAGAAGCGGGCGTATTTCTGGATCAACGAGCAGGCGCCGACGTTCCTGCTGGCCGAGCCGGCGGGCAAGCAGGGCGAGCCGCGCTTCGAGGTGCTGTTCAACATCGACGGCAACAAGCGACTGCTGATCACCGCCCGCGACCTGAAGACAGATCGGCTCAGCTTTCGCGACCATCCTGTCGTGAAGCTGACGTGAAGGCGGCCAGTGAGCGTCACGGCGCAAATTCCCGGCGCACCCTGTCCTCCGGTCTGTTAGGATAGAGCCGATGCAGGCGGACTGTCCGCCATTCCTGGCCCGAGGATTCAGGCATGAAATTTGGCATCGGCGCCAAGCTGGGCCTGCTGGCCTCGGTGCTGATTGTCGGCACCGGGGTCGTCGTCGCCTGGTGGCTCAATCGCTGGTCCCGCGACAGCCTGCAGCACGAGGCCCGCGCTCGCCTCGTCGATCAAACCCTGCTGCGGGGCGAAGAATTCCTCGCTGCCCTCGACGAACTCCGCAACGAGGCGCACCAACAGGCCAGCCAGCCCGAATTGCAAGAACTGCTCCGCGCCGAACCCGTCCGCCAGGCAGAACTCGAACCGCTGGTCAAGCGCAACCTCGGCCGCGCTCTCGAGCATCTGCCACATCTTCTCCAGGCCGAGTTCCTGCCCGCCGCGGGGGAACGCACACCTGTTTCCGCCCGGCGCGATAAGGTCAAGGTCCGCAATGAGGGCCGCCTCGATCGCTACTTCACCGGTCTCTCCGAGACCCAGCACGCCGGCCAGGTCCGCCTTTCCACCGTCCAGCGCAATGAGGACGCCCAACTCGACAGCCGGCCTGTTCCGGCGATCCGGGCCGCCCTGCCGCTCTTCGTCACCTCGGCCACGGCACGCCGCTACACTGGCAGCATTGTCCTCACCCTGGACTTCGCGCCGCTGGCTCGGCATCTGCGCCGCGATCCACGCATCCTGACCTACCTCGCCGACTCGAAAGGCCGCTTCCTCGTCCATCCCGAACGCGCTGAGGAATTCGCCGCCGAGAAGGGAGAAGGCCGCGAACCGTTCGGCAAACTGTTCCCCGACCTCAAAAGCACCGATGCCATTCCCCGACCGGACAGCCCTGGCCCGGGCAGCCTCTATCGTCG
>JBBSDR010000175.1:0-8828 GCA_038240465.1 Gemmatales bacterium | reverse complement strand
GTTATCAGAAATAGTAAAAACAGGTACCAGGACTCTAATAGAATGACGAAAATGGCCTTGTTTTCCGAAAAAAACCGATGGTATTTGAGATCGTACAAGTACCGTTTCATTATTTCTGATAAAGTCTATTGGCGTCGGGATCGACCTCTTCGAGCCGGGTGAGAAAGGTCATCCGATTGCGTTGGCCGCCTGACTTCTGTAGGTGGTCCGTGTCGCCTGCGGACGCAGCAAAAGCCTCAACTCCCCAAGGAGACCCCTAATGCAGCAGTCATCGACAGCTACTTCGGCAGTCCGGATTTCCAGTGACCGCTCCGAGTTTTCACGCAATGGCCTGGGCGCACTCCAGCAGCAGGATCCGTTGGGGTTCGTCGCGGGGGACGCGAATCTCCATCGCTATGTGGGGAACGATCCGACGAATGCGACGGATCCTTCCGGGTTGCGAGAATCGGATCTCAAAGGTATTCTCGCCAGTCTCTCACGCTATTATCAGCCGATCCCAGGGCCTCTGAACACTCCAGGACAACGGGCGATGAAACTATTTCGATTAATCGTGGATAAAGGCACTTTCAAGGCCGGAGAACAACTCTTTGCGGACATCATCAAGACAACGATCGCTCCGGCGCAAGTGCTGAAAGATCTCGGAACAGATGCGGCGCTCGAGACGGCTGGAGACGAGTTGAAGAAGTTGCTGGGAAAGAACCTCGAAGTTGGCACATACACATACACGAATGAGGAGGGAGGCAAAACTGTCTCGCACATCACAATCTTTTACAACAACGACAATCATAAGTTTGTCATCGACTTTCGTGGTGAGATTTCAAAAACCAGAATAGTCGAAGGAGGAGTCGAATATCTAACAGCAAAGCATCCACTCGAATTCTATCGTTTTGAAGCCGTAGGAGTTTGGGATCCGGACAAAAAGAGTACAAAGCTCTCATCCGAGCGCTGGAAGGATCTGATGAAGACGAACAAGTGGATTCCGGGTCCAATGCCCGTGGAGTAGGTTCCTTCGGTTCTCGTTGCCCGCTAGAGGGCGTGCTGGGAACGCTCATCCAGGAGGAAAAGATGATCATATCTCGTCGCCCTCTTCAAGGCCGCGTGCCTTCAATGCTTCTTGTTAGTGCCATTGTGTTCGTCGCTGGCATGGTACCTGAAAGTCTCGCTCAGCCGCGTGAGAACGTCACTCTTCGGGAACCTAAGAGGGAGATCGAGGCTGTCGGTTTTAATCCGGCTGGAACCCTCGTCTACTGGGGAACGTCGCAGATTGTCGGGCCGGGAGTCATCAGGCTTTGGGATATGAAGAAGCAAGCTGTTGTAAAAGACCTACAAGGTCATACACATGGTATCACTCACATCACGATAGATTTGGCTGGGAAGACTCTTATCTCGGGCGGTTACGACGATACCATTCGAATCTGGGATCCCGTTTCAGGGAAATTGATCAAGACTCTTCAAGCGAATAGTACCGTTGTGAAGTGCGTCGCCATTCACCCGGCTGGAGGACGCCTGGCTACAGGCGGCTCTGACCACACTGTCGCACTCTGGGATTTGACTTCTGGGAAGATTCAGAAGCGACTGAAGGATCATACAAAGATTGTAAGAGCCGTCGCCTACAGCCCCGATGGGACCCTTCTGGCTTCCGCGGGGGACCAGACAATCAAAATTCGCGAATCCGAATCGGGGAAAGTAATCCGAGAGTTACCAGGAGGCCACACTGACTCAGTCACAAGCATCGCGTTTAGTCCAGACGGAAAAATCCTCGCCTCCGCGAGCGTGGACAAGACTATTCAGGTTTGGGACGTGAAAACGGGAAAAAACCTCCGCTCGATCGTTGGACACACGGAGGAGGTATGGTCGATTGTGTTCAACTCTGATGGTCGATTTTTGGCATCTGGCTCTGGGGACAAGAGTGTCAAGATTTGGGAGGTCCGCACTGGTGCAGCATCAATGACCCTCCTTGGACATGAGGATGCGGTCTATAGTGTTGCATTTCACCCCCAAGATTCTTTCGTTGCATCGGGTAGCAAAGACGGCATGATCAAGCTTTGGAAAGTTTCTCTTCCAGCCAGGGAGCAGAAAAAGTGAGCAAGAAATGACAAGGGGGAAAGCAGAAAGGGGCAAAGAGAACGCCTCGCGACACTGTTGAAATAGTTCCTGAGCGACTTGCCAGGTGATCCATGGGGATGGACGTTCGCGGCATCAAACCACGCCTCAAGGTCGATGCCGGTAACTTCGCCTGCACGGCACTGGCACATGCCGGCGAGTATTTCCGCGCCAACGTCTGGGGCTGGGCACCCATACGTCTGATCTGCGGGTGGATGAACAATTACTGGGGACTCGGCCTCGACATGGCGGGATGGCAGTACAACGACGGCAAGGGGCTGAAGACCCAGAACGAGTGCGATCTGTTGCCCAGAGCGATTGACGATATCGAAGAGTCCGGCCTCGCACAGCACTCGACCGAAGGGCGTAAAAATCCGACAAGGCAGCGGACAATTCGCTTGACTTGTAAGAATGGGAAGCGTGGAATTGCGGGAGATCGAGTGCAGAGGTTCGTCGCGTAGATTCGGCTTCTGGCGAAGAATCGCAGTCGATAAACAAGTCCAGGCTGAGATCGGCACCGACATGAACATGTTAACAATGCCGGCGCAGGGCGAACCCCTGCCGCCCCACGGTGACTCCGTCATGGCGCCGTCCTGCGCCGAACGGTTGTTGGGCATGACGGACGACGAGTTGGGTCGGATCGATCCTCTGGTAATGAACCTTCTCGTTGCCAAAGGTATTCCGAGCTTGCAGGACCTGGACATTTCGCGCTATCAGAGGATGGCCGACGATTGGGCCGACGATATCCGTGGCTACTTGCCGGCAGGCGATGCCAATTTCCATCGGAACCCGGAGCTATTCCGGCATGATATCCGCTTCGGCCGCCTGGCTTTGGCGTGCTGGTACATTGGCAGCCGGCTCGACATGCGGTATCGTGAAGATCAGAGGCACGTCAAGGCGGTTCTCTACACCGACCCCAGCGACCTCTTCCTCAACGGAGTGATGGACAGCCACCGCGGCACCTGCGGCAACCTGTCGATGGTCTTCGTCATCCTGGCCTGGCGGCTGGGCTGGCCTGTTTCCCTGGCCTCTGTCGGTTCCCATTTCATCAGCCGTTACGACGACGGCGACGTTCGCTACAACATTGAGGCGACAAATCTTGAGGGCGACACCTTCAGTTCGCAGGATGACGAGTATTACTTGAAACTGTACAATCTGCCGGAGAAGGCGATTCGCTGCGGGTCGGACCTGCGGGCGGTCACCCCGCGAGAGTTGCTGGGGACCTTTTTCGGGCTTCGCGGCAGGCACTACGAGAACACCGACCGCTTTGAAAATGCGGAGGTCGATTATCTGCTGGCACGATACTTGTTTCCGAAGAATCGTTCCCTGCACATCTCCCAGCACCAGAGGATGGTACAATACGGGATCGACCTGTTTGAGCCGGGTGAGAAGGGCCATCCGGTTGAGTTGGCCGACTGACTTCAGGAAGTGGTCCGCGTCCGCGGCTGGACGCAGCACAAGCCGCAACCCCCCAAGGAGGTTCCCAATTCAGCAGTCATCGACAGCTACTTCGGCAGTCCGGATTTCCAGTGACCGCTCCTCGTTATCCCGCCATGCACTGGCCTCACTCCAGCAGCAGGACCCGTTGGGGTTCGTCGCAGGGGACGCGAATCTCCATCGCTATGTGGGAAACGATCCGACGAATGCGATGGATCCGAGTGGTTTATGGACATGGCGTCTCGATGAATCGGGAAAAGTGATCGCAAGGAGTGAAGAGGGAGACAGCCTGAACGAACTCATCAACCAAGGCTACAAGCGGACGACCATCGAGGATCTCGCGAAAGCCAAGGGAGTCGAAAACCCAGGAGTAAAATTGAAGACGGGGATTGAAGTGGACATTACCACTTTCTTCCCGAAGAATGTCCAATCGATTCTCAGTCTTCAGCAGCAAATGAGCTATGAACTCCTCCGCCCTCGGGTAGAAAGCACTGAGGGTGGTCCAAAAAACGTCCCGAAAGGCAAGACGGTGGGCAATTGTGAAGTTGACTGGTTCCAAACTAACGAGTTGGACCCAGCGACGGCGTCCTTCAAGAAAAGGGCCTACTCTTCCATCCTGTTTGGTTATGGAAACTGTTATGGATTCGCAGCCTTGATGCTCGATTATCCGTTGCCTGAAGGAGGGAGTCCCGAACAGTTCCAACTTCGCCCCTTGAAGGGGGATGGGGTGGCAGGTATACCAGCAAATAGACCGCAAACGGAGAATCCGTTGAAGGATCCACGGGATAAACGCTTCGACGGTGTTCGCGTAGTCGTTTCCGAAGGTGGCATTTTCAAGACATTGACCGGAGGAATGAAACCGACGAACAAGCCTGGATTTGGGGCGATTGCACTTTTCTCGCGTGACGATGAAATTTCTCACGCCGGGGTAGTACTCGGACGAAATCGGAAGGGAGATATTATGATCATCCAGAAGCTGAACGACTCTCGGGCATGTGGGATTTCGTCAGTTACACACCCTGCGGTGAGCCACTACGGGGAACCCGCTTTCTACCAGAAATGAGTTTGCATGATCTGCTTACCCCTGAGATCATGTAAATAGACAGCGATGGTCCTTATTCAGATATCGGTCAAATTTGGAGGTAAAACGCTTGTTTCCGAACAACCGCGAGGACTATGGAAAGGATAAAAATGAGACTGCTGCTTTGCTTGACTTGTTGCTCCTTGGTCCTCCTCGGAGTGATCATCTACTACTGTTTCGCAACTCAGATCCACAAACCTATCGAGATTCTTGAAACAGCTTCAAAGCCACCGAACACCAGGAGTCGGGTCACCATTACTGGTTTTGTATACTCAAGTCTGGCCCCAGAGAAGAAGGATCCAATTGGAGACGCGATTGTTTACCTGGGTGCCACTGAAGCGTGCGATTCAACGCCTTCTTCCGAACCTGTCATCGCCAAAATCAAAAAGGGCCAACTCGTTCCGGATTACATTGGGGTATCGGTCGGTCAGAAATTAGTGATCGAAGGGGAAGACCATGAGCTATATCTCCTCCTCTACGAGTCTTCCGAGATACTTGGCGAGGGGTCTAACTTACCGGATCAGTTGGGAAGGTGGGAGCGGGTTTTTCTCAAGCCAAGTGAGTATATTGCTATTTCCTGTGTGATTCACCCTACATTTCGGGGGGTTATTACTGTCGTGCCGAATCCAGCATACACAAAAACAAGGCGCGATGGTACATTTCAGCTCGACCTTGACCTTCCTCCGGGCAACTATCAGCTTCGAGCATACCATCCAAAGCAGGGCCGTTCTGCGGCGAAACTGGTACTGAAGCCGAATGAGAACAGCACTGCAATCAACCTGTTCCTACCAAACTAACAAAGCCAAGCAAAGGTTCCAGGCACGTTTTTGAACCAGTTTCTGAGCGACTTGCCAGGTGATCCATGGGGGATGGACGTTCGCGGCATTAAACCACGCCTCAAGGTCGATGCCGGTAATTTCGACTGCACGGCACTGGCTTATGCGGGCGACTATTTCCGCGCCAACGTCTGGGGCTGGGCACCCATTCGCCTGATCTGCGGGTGGATGAACGATTACTGGGAACTCGGCATCGACATGGACGGCTGGCAGTACAACGACGGCAAGGGATTGAAGACGCAGTACGAGTGCGACCTTCTGGCAGGGGCGCTGGAGGACATTGACGAATACCCCCACGACTGGAACGATAACCCGTTCATGGCCGAACCCTTCTTCGATCAGTTCGTTCTGTATCTGGATGCCGCAAGCGTCCTGCAACTCGCCCGCAGCGACCGGGAATTGAACCTGGAAGGGGTGAACTATTCCGTGAGCGGGGGTCCCTACTGGCAGTGGGTCACTTTCCTCTGGAACTGCGGCGGGTTCAAGATCTATTGAACCGTGTTCCTAATCGCCCTGCTCCTGAAGGACCTCCTGCTTCTCGATTCGCACAGGGTCGAAGGGTGGAACCTGCTTCGCCTGGTATGGGAGAACCAACCGGCGCCCGTCCGCTGTCTCCTCATTCCAGCGAGCGAAGAAGTCACGCCAGACCGGCGCCTTGCCTGTTCGGTGGAACTCGGTCAGCGCTTCCAGGTCGGCGCGCATGAAGTTCGTGTAAGAAGGGATGACGTCCCCGTGGCCCAGTTCGGCCAGCAGCCAGACGGCGAACTCCGAGGACTCGGTCTCGAAAGCGCGAAAAAGCCTCGATTGCCTGTTCACGCCGGGCAGTCTCGCCTTCCTTCTTCACATCGCGCAACTCATCGAACATGGCCTGAACTGCCGCGCCGCTGAGGCCCCAGCGGACAATGCTGCCAAGAGCGTGAACCAGGTAATAGGTCCTCTCTTCCAGATCGTAGCGAGAGTTCATCCGGACCGACAGGCCATCGAACTCGCCGGCTTTCTTCGCGGGCAATTGCTCCAGTTGAACCTGAATCTTGTGGGCCTCGGCCCAGTCTCGCACGTCCTCATACACCTTTTTGAAGTCCCCTTGCCGTAGCGGTCGCGATAGAGCTTGCCGCCGTCGTAGACGTCGTGTTCGCCGGGAACGCAGTGGATTCGCTCCACCTTCGCCCCCTGAGGATCTCGGCCACGTCGTCAAACTCGACAGGCTTCGACAGATGGGTGAGGTCGCCGGTGTGAAGGGCGAACGCCGGCGCTTGCGGCAGCGCGTTGATCTTTTCCGCCGCGCGGCTCAGAGTACCCTTGACGTCAGCGTTGGCCGGGCGCGCGAAGCCGATGTGGCTGTCGCTGAGCTGCATGAAGCTGAAGTCGTCTGCGTCTGCTGCTGCCTTCTCCTGGCCGAACACGCGCGAGGTGAGGGTCCCGCCTCTCGAAGGAGGGGTTTCTCTTGTCGGCGGCCGGCTCGATTACGTCGATAACCGCGTCGTGGCCGCCGTCGTCTACAAGCGGCGCAAGCACACGATCAACGTGCTGATCTGGCCGGGTCCCACGAACGCCGAAGGGGAACCGCGCTCGCTGACACGACAGACGTATCACCTGGTCCACTTCACGCACGGGGGCATGACCACCTGGGCGGTATCCGACCTGAACCCGGAGGAACTGCGCGCCTTCGTCGAGTTGCTCCGCGGTCACGAGAAACCGTGAGGGACCCGTCGCTGGCGCTCCGGGCTGGTATCGTCAGCGCAGGAACCGCCGCAACACGTTCGCCGTCACCTTCGATACGCCATCATCTACCAGCAGCGAACTGGGATAGCAGATCGATCCCACCGAGAAGACCGCTCCGTTTGAGGGCGTCTCGAAACAGACCATGTGCGCGCCGCCGTCATCGATGTTCAGCCCCTTCGCCAGCAGTCGAGTGTTCTTCGGAGATGACGCCGATATCTTGTCCGTCTCGTGTCCCGACGCCCCGCCCGGACAGCGGCGATGCAGGCTGTTGACGCCGAACACGTCGCCCGTCTGCAAGCCCGTTCCCTCGAATACCCAGTGGGCGCCGTCCTCGACACGATAGGGCGCTCCCGTCATGATGCCGCGCGGATCGAAGACGACGCCGAGCAGGTTCGCCTCCGACTCGACGCGCATCGCGAACCGGCTCTCCGCGCCGATGTCCTTCGGCCAGAGGCCGCGAATTGCGCCATTGTGGACAATCATCCTGTCCCTGTCGAGCAGTTCAACTTCGCAGTTCAGCCCATTGCCCCCGAGATACATCAGCCGGCCGCCCTCGTCGAACACCCAGCGCTTGACGCGCTCGTACATGCGCCGCGTCCAGTACTCGGGATGCGTGCTGAGGATCAGGACGCGATAGGCGGACAGGTCGAGCAGCCCCTCGTGCAGTTGCGTCTCACTGTAGTAATCGTGGGCAAATCCTTCGCGTTCCAGCCAGGCGAGCAGCCGCCACTCGGCCGGGGCGACGTGACAGGCAGAACGGCCCTCGATCGGATCGGTCGGCTTCTCGCCCTCGTCCACATGGTTGACCGGCTCGGGACGGTCGAACGAAAGCGGATCGTAGGCGCTTGCCCCCCAGGTGGCGTGGCCGGGATCAGTGTAGCGTTTGAGGTCCTGGCGAGCGTTGACCGTGGGCCGTGCCGGCAACGCATCGGCGTTGATGTAGTTGCTGCGGCCGCCGAAGTTGTTGTAGGTGGTCCAGGTCAGATTCGAGGCAAGGACTGCCACCTTCGCTTGTGGCTTCGCGGGCGCGACAATCCAGGGAAACGAGAAGAACAGGCCGGACTTCGTCCGCGCCTGAAAGTAGTAGAGTCCCGAGCGGGCTGGTGCCTCGACGCGCTGATGCAGTTGCGGGTTGATGTATCCCTGGCTGTTCCAGGCGACGCCCGATTGAGTGTAGTCGCCATCGGGAGTGGTCTGCATGGTGGCGCGCGGGCCGTGTTCGTCGAACCAGCCCAGCGGCCGGACCAACTCCTTCTGCCAGCCGTAACGCCACAGTTCGAGGTGATACTGCTCGACGGCGTGGACGCGAAACTCGCCGAGTTCTCCGGAGCGAACGCATTTCGGCCAGACATAGCCCAGCAGACAATCGCTCAGCAGCCGGAAGTGGTGCGGTGCTGGCGC
Source organism: Gemmatales bacterium (assembly GCA_038240465.1). Classification (GTDB taxonomy): domain Bacteria; phylum Planctomycetota; class Planctomycetia; order Gemmatales; family Gemmataceae; genus JBBRIK01. The sequence continues at coordinate 248 of JBBSDR010000175.1, read as the reverse complement.
CGGGTGCAGCAGCCGCGAGCGCTTGCTGCCGAAGCCGGGCTTCTGAAGGGTGACGGTATACTCTCCCGCGGGCAAGTCGGCATGAACCGCGCCGCTGGCTCGTGAGCGAGCCTCGAACGATCCTGCCGACCCCTCGAACTCGAGCAGGACATCAGACAGGGCAACAAAGCGTTCATCGCTGACGTGACCGATGAGCATGATGGAAGCCTCCTGGTTCCGAAGGTTAGCCGCGACGCGAGTCTTCGAGC
>JBBSDR010000174.1:0-8849 GCA_038240465.1 Gemmatales bacterium | reverse complement strand
CAGTTCCAGGTTATGCCTGAGCAGCGGCCGATTCGGGTCCAGAGCCACCGCTTTCTCTCCCCAGGCAATCGCCTTTTTCATGGTTGCCTCCGCGGCCAAGCGCTTGCCAAGTTGCTGCTGTAGCTCACCGAGCGAATGGCAGGCGGTGGCGAGTCGGACGGCGGCGGTTTTGAGGTAGTCCTCGTTCGTCGCCAGCGGAAAGAGTTCCTCCCACAGGGTGATGGCTTCCTGATACAGGCGCTCGGCCTCGGGTTCGCCTTTCTGGGCCTTGACCTGGGCTTCCTCATAGTTGCGGGCTGCCGCCTGGTCCTTCTCGTCCAGTTGTTTGGATGATTTGCTCGCGCGCAGATCCGCCAGGGCCTGCCGGGCGCCGGCCATGATCTCCTTGAACTCGGCGTCCCCAGGGAGGGATTCATTCGCAATCGCCACGGCCCGGGAGTAGTACAGTTCCGCCTCATCGGCACGGCCCTGCTTCTGGCGGAGCCAGCCGAGGTTGTAAAGCGTCATGGCTAGGTTCGTCCTGTACGGCGGCGGCGCCGAACGACCCGCCGCAAGGTCCTCCCAGAGCCGCAAGGCCCGTTGGAAGGATTGCTCGGCAGTGACCAGGTCTCCCCTGTTTGCCTGTGCCGCGCCTTCGTTCAGCGCGAGCAGCGCTTCATGCTCGCGCCGCGGATCAACCCCCGGCTGGAGCAGGTGGGCGCTTGCTTGATAGCGATAAGTCCCGACGAAACTGAGAAGGCCAAGGGCGTAAACGCCGGTCAGCGCGGCCAGGCCGCGGGAACAGGCCTTGCGCGGCGACGGAACGGTCTGCACATCCTCCGGAAGGATCTGCCGCGCGTTACCTGACAGGCGCCACGCCCGAAGACACAGCACCACTCCGGCGATAACAAAAAACCACTCCATGGGATCGACCAGGAACCAGAGCTTACTTTCGGTCAGCGGCGCCCCCGTGGTCAGGACCGCCAGCAAATGGGCCAGCCACACCGCCAGTCCGCGCCCCGTCGTCGCAACCAGCGTCGCGAGTCCCGCGGCGCGCAGAAGTTGAGGCCAGCGAAATACCCGCAGGAGGACAACCATGACCAGAGGCCAGGCGAAGACCAACCCCATCCCCAGCCTTGCCGATGCGAGCCATTCCTCTCGCGTTTCACCGGTCGCTGCTTGCAGGCCCGACTTGGTGGGCAGCAATGTGCTGGCCAGAAAGAGCAAAAAAACCTGGACGAGCAGAAGCAGCAGCATGCGGTTGACAAGGGAACCGACTTCCTCGGCATACCATTTCATCCGCAGCCGGTTCCGGGCGTCATCATCCTCGACCCGGATTGCCAGGCCAGTGGCGTGGCGGCAACCGCTGACTCCCGAAACCTTGTGCCGGTACACCTCGACGACGGCGTCGGCCCCAAGGATACCAGCGCGGAGCTGCAGCCCCCGGTCTGCCGCCCATCTGGACGAGCCGGTGAATTCGACGCGGCACAGGATCTCGCGCGGAACCGGCGGCGCATGCCGCACCAGGGCCACGCCTTCGGGCGGCTGCCAGTCGCGCGGCGGCGAGTCGGGAGCGAGTTGCCGCTGCTTTTCCTGGGCTTCCATGCACCAGCGATCCGCCTGTGCGGCGCTGGCGAACGTCAGGGTCAGCTTCTCGGAAGCAGGTTCCGAACCGAGAGTCAGCGCCACTTCCTCGCTGTTGGGCCGCCTCTCAATCACGAGGTTACGCAGTGGAATTTCCCGCAGCCGCCAGGTCTCCTGAATCCAGACGGCGTCGGCGGTCAGGGCGGCCATGACTGGCGCGCGTCGCTCCGGCTCAGTTCCGCGCTCGATCCGCAGGACGGCTTGCTTCGGAGAAATGAGTTCAACCGCTGGCTGGCGTCCGGACGGGGTGTCGTCGGGAAGCCGAATGTCCGGGACAGGCGGAGGCAGAGAAGTCACGATCGCGTGCGCTGGCGGCTCGCTCGGCGAAGGCACGAGTACCGCCCGGCCACAGGTGCAAATGACCGTCGAGCCGGCCATGCCTTCGGTTAGAAAATGGACCCTGCCACAGCTGCATTCGATCTGGTGTTCCATTGTTGCTTTCGGCAGAGGGTGAACGGCGCCCAACGCCCCGGGTTCCGCTCCGAAGACTCCGCTCCACCCGGGGCTTTATTCGGTCCACCCATTAAGGGTTCAAGATAGAAGCCCAGAGCTAGGAGGGGCAGCCGCTCTGGTCTTGAACCCCTTGCGGGTGGCTCGAATAAAGCCCCGGGTGGAGTCTTCGGAACCCGGGGCGCTGGGCGAGCTAGATGCGCCGTTGTCCACGTGTTCTGTTTGGAACCGGGGCGGTTGGCACGCCTTTCAGACCTGGCAACGGGAGAGCGACCCGAGTGTCAACAGTTTACCAGTTCGGTCAATCCCAGACAAACTCTATCTGATACTTGAGGCCCCGACAATTCCCACGAGAGTCAGGCCCAAACCCAGCACATTGATCAGGAATGGCCATTTTGCGACATCCCATCGCTGCCAGGCAAAGTACCAGATGAAGAACGGGATATACCGATAGAGAATGATTGCGCCTGCCTGGCATTCCCGTACCATTAGAAGTAGAAGCCACAAATGCCCTGCGATCGCCAGCAGAACTCCGAAGCCGATCAAACCTCCGGCGGCAAAGGACCAGATACCAACTCCGAAGACCAGACTCCCGAACAGGAGTCGGCCGGCGAACCAGAGCACATCCTCGCCTTCGACACGAGTCTCGACAGGCGTCTTGCCCTGAGCCTGGGCGGCGAGGTCATCGGCTGTCGCCTCTCGCACGGTCAGGCTCCACGGATCAAAACCCGTTACGCAGACATGACTGCCTGACGCAATGCTACCCACTTCTGCGCGGACCTGGAAGGATGCGCCATCGAATTCCGCTTCCCCATTGGGACCCAGCACCGAGAGGGTCAGGCCCACGGCACCAATCGTTGGCCGATGCTTCATGAGTGTTCTTCCAGCGAAAGCCCGGCTGAGACGCGGCAAAGACGTCAGGCAGGGACGGAAATGAATGCGTTGAATAGTGGAAGTCTTCGGTTTCCGGCACCTTTCCCGCCCCTGCGATGCTGGGGCCAGGCGGCGATGGAGAAAGAACAAACGGACGAGTCACTTTTTCGGCCCCTCGTTTCGCTCAATTCGCACCTTGCCATCGTGGCCGACAAGCAGGAATTCGGCGGGGGGATCGAGGCGATCACCGTAGCCTCGCACAGCCACCCACTTCCCATCCGGCGAGGGACTCAGGATGATAAACCCAACCTTGGGATCGTAATGGCCGCCCGTCCACTCGGCCCTGAATACCAGTTCGGGCTTTTTCGCCCCAGGCTTCCACAGCAGGAGGTATCGATAACCCGGGGAGCCCGCTTCAGCCTGGCGTTCGGGGTCCGACCCCTTTTCGGCCCCAGGGTTGGTCAGCCCCCGGCCGCAGCGCACCCGCATCGCCGCGAACTCGATGATCCTGCCCAGCAGCTTCACCACGTCCCGGCCGGCCAGGGCCAGCTTGCGGTACTCGCTCCAGGCGATGGCGATGGTCTCCTGGACCGCCTCCTCCTTCCGCTCCCCACGCAGCCGGCAGTGCTAGGCGCTGGCGAGCCCCTCGATCCGGGGGTAGGCGTCGGCGAAGGACTGCTGGATGTCGGCGAGGTCGGTGGACTCGAGGGGGGCGTGGAGCATGCCGCAGGGCATGCTACCCTGGCGGAGATGGATCGCAACCCCCTCCATGACGAACTCCGCGAGCTGGCCGAGGTCCTGGCTGCCTCGGAGGATCCCGACGTGATCGACAGCCGAGAGCAGTACGCCGTCATGTACCGCCAGGAGCGTCAGGCCGCGGTCACCCTCGCCGCGATCCGGTCGATGACGAGCGGGGCGGTCTACGAGGTTGTCGACCTGGACAGCGACCCGGCGGTCGTGGCGTGCGTGGAGCGGCTGCGCGACCGGCTGCGCGCGCTGCTGGCCTGGGCGAAGGAGACTGGCCGCATGTGACCAACCTCCTCCTGAAGATCCTGTTCAAGGAGGAACTGGACGCCCTGCTGGGCGAGCGATGGAAGCTCGTCCTGCGGAAGATCCGGACGCTGCTGGGTGGCGAGGTCGGCAGGATGTCGATTGAGACTGGCGACTGGCTCAGCCTTCGTCTTTCTCTTTGTCCAACAACGACAGGAGTTCGTCGATGATCGGCCGGTACGTCGAGTTGTCGACGCGGCCCTCGTACTCCTGGGCGTAGGTCCCGGCCCCGATGTGCTGCCCGAGCCAGAGGTTCTCCTCCAAAAGCACCCAGAGGTTGTGGGCCGCACGACAGCGGAAGCCGTGGATCTTGTTCGCCCGGAGGCCGGCGACCCCATGATCGCGGCAGGCCGGGCAGCCGCAGCGGTGTAGAATCTTCCACTCGTAGGATGACGGCTGGCGACCGCGCCAGTTGCCCAGGTCGGCCACCAGTCGTTCGCCGCACCCCGGCAATTGGACGATCCCCCGCGCAGCCCGGTTGCGCCAACCGCTGGAGTCGACGGAGTCAAAGCCGAGCAGGGCTGCCAGGTGGATCGTGGCGGTCCCGCCGACGCCGAAGACGTGAATGGACTTCTTCTCAAAGATGTTCCGCACATGATGCAGGCCAGCCAGTACGCTCGTGTAGGGCATGGCCTTGGGCTTGCGGAGCAGGTTTGGTACGATGCCGCCGAGGGCGAGACATGGCTTCAGCGACAGCTTCTCGTCAGCGACGACGCGGGCGGTGTAGTGAAGCAGGTGGCTGCCGATGTGGACGACGGGGACGTAGCCGTTGTGCTGGTAGCGCTCGTTCACCCGCATGGTCCTGTCGAAGCAGGACCACTGCTTCTGCCGTGACATGCCGGGGAACGGGATGTAGTCCTGCGGGATCGGCTTCCAGTCGGGCTTCGCCTGCTCGACGAACTCCTCGTACTCGGCCATCGGGGCTTCCCCCGGCTGCGCCCCGAAGAAGAAGGCGCCATTGTCGAGGTAAACATCGATCCCGACAGGGATGCCCAGGTAGGCACGCAGCCCAACCCTCATCGCCGCGGCACGTCGGGCTTTCAGCTGGTGGAACTCCGCGTAAGATACCATCACAGCTCGCAGGGCGGGCATGTGGAACGGCGAACTCGGATCCCAGACCCGAGGCTCAAGATTCTTCAAACTAAGTCCTGCGACAACCAGCACTTTATAGCCCTTTCCCCAGTTACCGATGGGGAAGGTTGACTTGCCCACGGCTCCATCAGAACTCTCAATTGCCGGTCTTCGACGAGAAGATCACCGGATGCATGCCCAACGGCGGGGTCAGCACAGGCCAGAAGAACGGGAGGTCGTTCCAGCCGTGGGCCGCTTGCCCTTCCTCTCGATATAGGTAAAGGGCAGGCCTAGCGCCACGCATAGCCTGGATCGCATTATCGTCCGCCTCGCCGTAAGGAGCGTTCTGCAGGCGCCCGTTGGCCCGACGCTTCCGATCCTGGCGAGTCCGGCGGACGAGACACACGACTTGACCCACCTCCCCGGCGTTCGGGTTACTCGCCGCCAGATACGACATAGCTGCCTTCATGCCATTGAAATCGAACTCGCTGTCGGCATCCATCGTCAACGACTGACCGACGCGGTCGATGATGGCCTCGGCAGTCGCGATGAGCAGCGTGTACGTCAAGGCGTTCGGATTCGCGTCGACAGCAGCGAGTAGCCCGTCGATCTGGCCGGAGAGGGCCGCCGAGTTCGGCGCCGCGAGGAAGCCGGATGGGACCAATCTCCCGTTTGGGCGGAGAGTAGTGATTCGCGAGAGCAGGATCTTGTTCGGAGAGCACGAAGTTACTTGGTTGGTGGTGTCCCGGCGAATGAACACCACCCCATTATTCTGCCCTCCCTGTGCGAACGCTGCCCGCAACGCCGAGTCGAACTGGTGGATCGTGTCCATCCGGGAGTAGATGAGGGCGGTGGTATAGAACCTGGTGACCGCCAGGTCATCCTGCGCCCGATAGCCGTACATCCGGGCGTGCTGAAGAACAGTGTCCTGCTGGGACTTCTTCGGGTTTCGGCCGTAGTAGAAGCCGATCACGTTGTCGATTGTGATACCGCGATCCAGGATGTTCCCACCGAGGAAGATGTTGAGGGGGTTGCGGAGCAGTAGCTGCCCGTTCTCGTCGAGAAGCTGCTCCACGTCGTTGTCCGTGTTCACCTTTTCGATCGTGGTCGCGTTCACCGCGGCAGGGAAACGGCCGAGCACTGTGCCGATCGGTGGCAACGCCGTCCCAGCCAGTCCGATCGATTGGGCCAGGTCGGCATGGGCGGCCGTGATGAGCGGGGTGATCGCCACGATGTTCGCCTGAGCCGTCTGACGGAGGCTGTTGATGAGGGTAGTCAGAACCTGCTGCTGCCAATTGTGCGCGGCCTTGCTGATTTCGGTGTGGAAGAGGAAGCTGTACTTCTTGAGCGGGTGTTCATTCGCCTGGGCCTGCTGCCACCTTCGGATGTCCCCTCCAACGACAAAGGTGACGATGGCGCGGCGGAGAGACTCGATCTCGGCGGAAGTCAGGATATCGGCGAGATCGAGGTCCTCGTGGTTCGGTTTCTTGAGGACGGCCAGCTCGGACTGATCGACTTCGACGTGCAGGAAAGATGCGACGCTGTTGGGGTCGTTGCACTGCTCAAAGTAGAACTCGCCACCGATATAGGTGGGCGGTACCGGCACCAATTGCGTGAAGGCCGGGAACATGGGAAGGAAGATTTTTTGATCGGCCGGGATCTGGATTTCCTCGGGCTGGAGGTACAGCGCGTAGGGGGTAGCGGTGACGAGAAGGTAGCTGGCGTGGGTGAGGGCCTCTCGCAGCTCATTGATCTGCGACGGGATCACGTTCGCTTCGATCACTCCCTGCTTCCGCTTGAAGCCGATGCTTGCCAGGTCCGCTTCGTCGTCGATCAGCAGGATCCTCGAATTCGCGAGTTCTGGGTATTCCTCGGTGAGTACCTCAGACAGCCGCTCCAGGTTGTCGTCTTCCTTCTTGCAGACGAAAATCTGCTTCCTGGCCAAATCCTATGGGGTGAGCGTTTCCGGAAGCGTCATGATGTCGTTGACGCCGATCAGGTCGTTGTCGAGGGCGCGGCGAAGATCCTTGCGGAGTCGGGCTACCGTCTGGCGCGCGAGAGCCTTGGTGCCCTTGGTGAAGACGATGGCATGATCGAATCCGTTGTCGAAGGCGAGGGCGAGCACGCCGATGAACGCCTTCGTCTTGCCGCTCTGGATCATGCCGAGGAGCATGCCCGGCCGAGCGCTCTGCGTGGGCTGCGCGAGCAGCTGATCCACGGTGTCGTTGCAGACAGTCAGCATGTCGCCCGCAATTGGCTGGGCGGCGAGTTGAGCTTGTAATTGCGTGAAAACCGGCCCCGTCTGGTTTGCGATTCTTCGTCTCCTTGGAATTCAATCGCGTTGATAAAGCCATGCTCGGAGGTTAGTCAGGCGCGGTCCTTGGCCTCCTTCGATGAGGTCGAGCCGCGCGCCTACAGGGACCATTCCCGAAAGCCCGTCGAGGGCGATGTGATACACCTTGCTCGCGCAGACGCCGACCGACGACCATTCCCCCGAATCGAGCACGTTCTTCACCACTTTTAGCACTTTCGGTCTCAACCGGGCCGCCGAACTGGCGGTGAGCCGGCAGTCGTAGTCCTCAATGCGGCGGTCGGCCACGATCAGACCGTACTTCGCCGATAGAATCAGCACGATCAGAGCCTCCGGCTTCACCTCTCGCAGGTACTTCCGCAACACGCGGAAGGCCGGGCCGTCGTAGCGATCAATGGCAGGAAGAGGGCCAGTACCTGGCTCCTTCCTCTCAGAGCAGGAAATAATCAAAAGCCGCGTCATTCGTCGCTCTGAACCTGGGGCACGATAGCAGGTTAGGCTACATGCGTGCGTGTACATCGGCAAGGGAAGCGGAGCGTTCACCCGGTTTGGTTCTTCGCCGAAGGATACCGCCCGGCATCCTGCCGGGCGCAACTGTCTGCATCGTCAGTCATCAAGATGGTCTTCGGCCCCGCGAAGAGCCTCCAGGAGCTTGTCCAGCAGGTCCAGCCTGAACGTCACCCCCTTGCCTGGCTTTTTCTCACCGCCCGCGGCCCAATACCAGACGCGGATCTCGCCGTAGCGGGATTTTTCGTATTCGCGCACGGCGATCTGAATCTCGTCGCGGGCCGATTTTGGGATCTCCGCCACCGCCCCGATCTCGGTGACGCCTTCGAGTGCCTCTACCCCGTCGATCACCTGCGGCAGCAATTCCGTAGCGATCATGATGCCTTTCTTCGTGGGATGCCACTGGCGATCATCCCCCAGAAGGAAGTGCTCACGGATATCCACGTACTGCTTGCCCTGGTAGTCGCGGAGGCAGACCCAGACCTCCGCGCTGGTGTTCTTTTTCAGTTTTGCGACCGTCGCCTCCATCGTTGTGCCTCCAGGTGGGTGAAATTCTCAGGAAGCCGCCAGTTCGATTTTCGCGATCTCTTCGACGCGCTTCATGGCCTTCGCGAGGCGCTGAAGCTTCTCCAGCTTGGCATCGTTGCCTTCCTGAAGGGCGGTAATCTCCAGGAGGGAGATGGACTCCAGTTCGCCGCTCGCGTTGTCCACGGCGCTGTACAGGTTGGAGCTGAGCGAGGGGTCTGCGGCCTGCAACACCTGCCGAGCCGCCTTCAGCCCTTCCTTCTCGAACTTCACCAGCGCGTCTTCGTTCTCCAGGATGCCGGGCAGTTCCCGGACGTCCCTGCTGTCGGTGAGCTTCCCCTCCTGCACCCACAACGAAAAGGGGTGGATACCCCCACCCAAATTTTTTTGCGCCGAAAAATTTTTTGGGGGGTGGGACCCTGTTGTGTGCCCGATTAGT